>JBLFXU010000187.1:0-6405 GCA_047609575.1 Bacteroidia bacterium
CGGGATAGAAATTGAGGGCAAAAAAAATCCGGGGCTAGCCCGGATTTTCTTTGATGCTGGCGCTGAATCAGAAACGATAGCTTGCTGTTACACCCACCGTACGCGGTGCAACCACGAGCAGCTCGTTATACCCACCAATCAGGGGACGCTTGGCCGTAATGCCGTCGTCATCAAACACATTCTTTACAAATACCTGGGCAGTCCAGGACTCATTGCGCAACCCTGTGTAAAGATCAATCGTTGAGTAAGAGTTGGTATCCAGACGACCCTCGTTGTCCCCGGGCGCGTCGGTGTCACCGTTAAAGCTCCACAGTCCGCTAACATACGCCTCGCCACCAAGCACTTCCGGAATGACATATTCGGTCTGGAAGGTGGCGGTAATCTCTGGCTGCGTGGTGGCAGTCTCACCGTCGGCATCACAGGTGTTATAGCGATTGTCCGGACCAACCGGGGGCTGCGTGGGGTCAGTACAGGGAATCGAGCCATCAGTGAACTCTACGTTGGTGTAAGTTGCAGCTGCGTATACCATCCAGGCATCAGTGACCTGCATGCGGAAATCGGCCTCAACACCTTGCTGAACCGCCTCGTCAACATTGACAAACGGTTGGTTGGTGGCTATTTCCACTGCGCCTGTGGCCTCATTGTACGCGGTCAGGCCAATAGCCTGAATCTGGTAATCCTCGTAGACGCTGTAGAACACGGCAGCTGTGTAGCGGGCGCGGCCGTCGTAGAGGTCGCCCTTGACGCCGATCTCAACACTATCCACTGACTCGCCATCATAGAATGTCAGGTCAGGCGAAAACACACCCGAAGTGTCAAAGTTCGGGGCACCCGGACGGAAGCCCCGGTCGAAAGTTATGTAGGCGTTCAACTCATCGCTAAAGTGATGTGAAAGCTTGACTGTACCCGTCCACTCTTCCCAACCAAAATCGCCGGCGCCCACCAGACAGGGTGGCGTTCCCGTCCCACCGAGCACGGTACAATCCGGTCGGGGAAACGCGTTCGGGAAGGTTGAAGTGGGATCCGTGATCTCGCCGCCGGGCAGCATCGCGCTACCCAGTAGGAAGTTTCCAGTGAGCACGGTACCGTCAGTCTGGTCAAACTCGTTGTAACGGACGCCGATAGTCAGGTCTGTGTCGTCCGTCAGGCTGATAGTGTTGTGGCTGAATATCGCTTTGGTTTCGGAATTCAGGGGAATGTCGATAACAATATCAAATACCCCACCAACGTCCCGACGATCGGCGTGGGTGAGGACGTCGGTTTGGGACTCGGCTTCCGAATAGTAACCGCCTAACGTCCACTCCCACATATCGAAAGCCTCCCCACTTACCCGCAGTTCATGCTGGTGGGAGCCGAAATCATCACCGTAATGTGATTTATTTATCAATACAGTGACGGGAACGTCGGTACGGTCATTGTCCTGGATAATATCGTTATCCGAATCGAGGGTGCCGCTGAACCAACTTACATCGATATCGCCAATCTGCCAGTCTATATGCAGGGTGCCGAAGTGTTCTTTACGGCTGCGCAGAATGCTGGGATTGTCAGCAATGCCGTTGCGGTCATCTGCTTCAAGCCCCGGGAAGGTTACGGCAGGATCGGCACCCGGACGGCCGGGCTTGATAGCTTCTACCGGGCGATAAATATCAGAATCATCAGCCTCCATGAAGGTATAACCGAGCTTGATCTGCAGGTCATCAGTAGCATTCCACAGCAGCTTGGTACGCACGCCATCACGATTACGCTCTTCATCGACCATGTTCGCCGGGCTGATGTTCTCCAGACCGGTTTCGCGCTCATCCGTGAGGAACGCAACCCGCATAGCCAGGGTATCTTCTACCAGCGGCACATTCACTGCGCCCTGGAGGTTGTAGCCTTCGGGGTCAAACAGGTAGCTGCCCTGTATGTGGCCGCTGACGCCGTCAAAATTGGGATCCCTTGTTTCCAGTATCATTGCACCGGTGGGAGACGGCTGTCCGTACAGGGTGCCCTGCGGACCTTTCAATATTTGTACCTTGCCCATATCAAATATGCTGCCAAGAGCAAACGCCGCCTGAGACGCCATGTAGAAATCGTCCATGTAAATACCAACACGGGCCGGCGCACTCTGCTGCTGGAATGTGCCAACACCGCGCAGGCCAACGCCCACACGGCTGTCGCCCTCATAACGCACTTCCATACCAGTGACGAGCTTGTTCAGTTCGTCAGCCTGAAAGATAGACAGTTCATCAATCAGCTGGCCACTGACAACGTTCACAGCAACGGGTGCTTCGGTCAGGGACTCTTCCTTCTTCTGGGCGGTCACGATGACTTCCTCGAGCATTTGCGCACTGGCAAAAGCGGGAAGAAAGGCGATGGATATTGCTAGGGCTAAGGGGGTGCGGTTCATTTCTTATGACTCCTGAGATTCCGGATTTTTATGAACAGTACATAACGGCGACTGTCAAATATTACGCAATTGTAAGGACTTAACAAGGCGCAGAAACGACCATTTTGATTGACTATTTCGTTCAACGAGCGGCCGTTCAGTGCTACGTCGGCATGTGAGCATGCGCATACATAGGGTCGCATTCGATTGATGCCCAATGAGTTCTGAACGGACATAAAAAGGGCCGCAGCCATTACTGGCGCGACCTTAAAATGACCCTCTGGGGCGTAGATGGACACTCCGGGGGCGTCCACCCCTGTGGGCTATTGGCAATATCCTCCCATCAGATCCGTGCCAATAGCACCGAACAAGCCAAGATGATGGACATTTCAGTTCGCCTGTAGCGGCTAGCCCGAAAGAACCGGACCTGGAGGGCCCATTCATTCAGTGCGGCGCGATGTGTTCTTCAGCTGGCGACAGTGTGCCGGAGTAATTGACCATAGCCCGTAAAGGCAGGCACGCCGTCCAAAGCGCCCTTGCGCCGCAGGAGGGCGCGCAACTCGCGCAACTTGTAACAGGGGACGCTGGCCATAAAATGGTGTTCCATATGATAGTTAACGCCAAACGGAGCAAAGATGAGCCGTTGCCACCAGGGCGCATCCACCGTCCGGGTGTTGTTGCGCACATCGGAGTCATAGCGATCCGGAACGGCCGCGTGCTCAGCCACTTGCCGTATGCGCGCTATAAGCATAAATACCGTGAGATAGGCCACGGCCCAAACCAGATAGGTCCAGCCAATACCAAATGCGCTCAACACGCCGAACAAGCCTAACTGGATCAACAGCTGGTGGACAAAAGGCCAGGCCGAAGCGCGACGCTCAGAGGACATCAGACCGCCAGCACCTCGAGCAATAAAGGACACCAGTTTGAAGCCAGTCTGCCCGGTGAGATCACGCGCGACCTTGCGTCGAAAGCTCTTTTTCGACACGGGATAGGCCTGGTAGTTGGGCAGGTCCGGATCACCCGCCGTGCCCGCCTGGCGATGATGATTGAGGTGACCTTTGGCGTAGGAAGGCTGGTCGTTCAAAACCGGGTAGGCACAAAACCATTGCCCGACAAAGTCGTTCAGGCGATGGGTACGAAAAAGGGTGTGATGCCCGCAGTCATGCATTAGCACGGACAAACCGAGCTGGCGGCCGGCCAACAGTATAATAGCGCCCAGAATGACCAGAGCATTCGGAAATGCCCCCAGCACGGCAAAGATAACCGCGATGAAAAGCCAATTACCAACGACCATACTCCCTGCCCGCCAATCGCTCTTGGCGGTGAAGTAGGCGACCTCCTCCCGATTTAAATAGTCACTGACTTGCATGGCAAACTCCACTTGAATGGTCGCCCAATCCAGGCACGCCCACCGCAACGATTCGCACAGTATAACGCCAAAGCAAAAAGATAGTCATTACTATCTAACCGGTCAGATGCGAGACTTTCTAGACGATCAGTACCAGACCCTCTAAACAGCCAAGTGCGAGACTACCCAAACAGTGAAGTGGAGGCGTTTCCCCGCTGGCGCAGCCGAATGATGGCTTCGTCTTTTGCGGACTAGCCCAGATAGGCCTGCCCGCCATCCAGGCCGATACTCTGACCATTCACGTAGGCTGAAGCATCGGAACATAACATAGCGACAAAGCGACCAATATCCTTCTCGCAGTCGCCGATACGACGTTGTGGGATAGTGGCCACAAACGCCTCGGCCTCCTCAGGATTAGTATCCATCCACCACTCCAGCCCGGGTGATTTGGCATGCGGCAAAATGACATTGGTGCGGATGCCTTCAGGCCCCCACTCACTGGCCGCGGCGCGTGTGAGCGAGCGAATAGCCTCTTTGGTTGCCGCGTAGGCGCCGTACCCTGCCATATCCCAGCGTTTACCGGCTGAACTGGCCAGATTCACAATATTGCCGCCGTCGATAAGATGCGGGCGACACAACTTCATCATTCTGAAAGTGGCTAATGGTCCAGATTCCCACCCGGCAGCAAAGCTCTCGTCGGTCACCTGATCCAGCGTTCCAAGTGGCACTTCCTGAGCATTGTTGACTAGAATGTCCAGCCCGCCAAATTGCTCCAACACAGCAGCGAGGGTGTGCTCCAGCGAGTCCGCTAACTTTACATCACAGGTGGCAGCAAAAGCCTCTCCACCGCGCTCTGCTATCAATGAGCAGGTGCTTTCCAGCTTTTCGCGTGTACGCCCGATCACAGCAACTTTTGCACCCTCGGCAGCCAGCGCCAGCGCAATACCCTGCCCCACGCCCTGACCTGCTCCCGTGACCAGTGCAACTTTACCTTTCAACATCATGGTGGCGAACTCCTGTGTATTGCCTGTGCAAACGATTCCAGCGTCAGGCATTGTGCCATCTGTTGAAAACGAACACCCCTACAGAATCGGTCGCCGGTCATGACGGATAGGTTCAACTGTGCAGTCAATTTTCGATTAGAACACATTTGGATTTAGACACGATGGAATATGTCTATCAAGTTGGCGTTACACGCTCTTCCGACAACCTCGCCAGAGGTTATGATGGGCGCAGAGTTTGCAAAACAGTGAGATCGCTGAATGTCTGCACATGCACATCTACGGCACGAGGTCTTCACCTGCGGTGTCTCCAATGCTCTTTTTAATGGCCTGGCCGCATGGCTACTGCTGCGCGCGGGGCCTGCCCTGACCTGGACCGGTGCACAAAGCTTTATGGTAGACGTACTGGCCACCGCGTTTTTGCTGCCGTTGATTGTGGCGCTCATCGTCATTCCAATGCAGCGACGTAAACTACGTGCGGGAAAATTGCAGGCGATTGACCTGGGCCCTGAGTCAACGCTGCAGAGGTTTGCTAACAAACTGCCCACCACAACGTTTACAACGGCGCTGAGCTTTGCAGTGATTGGCCTGTGCATCATTGCACCTATAACTCTGCTGGGCTTCAGGATTTTCGATGTAACGGTGATTGAGCCAATGAACTACGCCCTTTTCAAGGGTATTTGGGCCGGTGCAATAGCAGCGGTACTCGTTGTGCCAATGGTTCTGGTCGCACTGCGCGCTGAGCTTGTATAGCCGCATACCTCCCTCTCTTCGTAAACTGACAACAGGAGATGTCCGTGAAAATGTTGGAGAATAAAGTGGCCCTGGTCACAGGGGCTGGCCAGGGCATAGGCCGCGCGATTGCACTGACCTATGCACGCGAGGGCGCAGCGGTTCTGGTTGCTGACTTCAATGAAAAAACCGGTCGGGATACGGTGGCCTCAATTCAAGACCAGTGTGGCAAAGCAGCCTTCGTGTACGGCGATGTCAGTAAAGAAGAATCGGTTAAAACCATGGTCGCTACGGTATTAGACACCTATGGCCGTCTGGACATTGCCTGCAACAGCGCCGCGCTCAGCCGAGGCAGTGGCCCCATTCATGAATATGAACGAGAGGTTTTCGACGAAACGCTCGAGATGTGCCTGACCAACACCTGGTTGTGTATGAAGTATGAAATTGCCGCCATGCTGGATACGGGCGGTGGCGCAATCGTGAACATATCGTCCAACGCGTCACTTCGAGGACAGCGTTTCAACGCCGCCTACGCCGCTGCCAAGGCCGGGGTCAATGCGCTGACCATGAGTTCGGCGGGAGAGTATGGCACGCAAGGCATTCGCATCAATGCCGTATCCCCGGGCATCATCCGCACGCCGACCATTGAAACCTATTTTGAGGAGCAGCCGAGAATAGCAGAGGGCTTGCTACGCTCGACCGTTATGAAACGGCTGGGAGAACCGCAAGAAATCGCCGAGGCGGTAGCGTTTTTTTCCAGTGACAGAGCGTCCTACATCACCGGGCAGATCTTGTCCGTTGACGGTGGCAATGCCGTTAAGTAAAAGCTAGCAGCGGGCTCAACGCTTTGCTTTGAGAACCTCGGGGGCCAGATTCTGCAACTGGCCTCGAATTCCCTCACGCCATTCAACGGAGGTTTCGCCAATCAAGTCATGCATCTTTGTGGTATCGAT
>JBLFXU010000188.1:0-6388 GCA_047609575.1 Bacteroidia bacterium
CGGTGGAGCCAGTGAAAGTCACTTTGCGTACGATAGTGCTGCCGGTCATCTCTCCGCCGATAGCGCGCGCATTGTTGCCGGCAACAACGCTGAACACACCAGCAGGTATGCCCGCACGGTCTGCTAGTTCTGCCAGGGCCAACGCGCACAGGGGTGTTTCTGTGGCGGGCTTGAGCACAATGGTGCAGCCCGCAGCGATGGCGGGGGCAACCTTGCGGGTAATCATGGCGATCGGGAAGTTCCAGGGTGTAATAGCCGCAACAACGCCAACGGGCTGCTTCAAAGTGATAATGCGCTGATTGGGGTTGTTTGCACTGATAGTATCGCCATAGACTCGCCGGCCTTCCTCTGCAAACCATTCGACAAAAGCGGCGCCATAGGCCACTTCACCGCGTGATTCTGCAAGCGGTTTGCCCTGCTCAGTCGTCATTAGTTGCGCCAGGTCTTCCTGGTTGTCCATGATCAGCTTGAACCAGCGCTTCAGCGCCGCAGAACGCTCCTTGGCTACGACGTTGCGCCAGCTGGCGAACGCAGTATCGGCCGCTTCAATTGCTCTGCGCGTTTCATCCGCACCCGCGTTGGGAATGGAGATGATCTCCTCGCGGGTCGCAGGGTTGAGGATTGGCATGGTGGCGCCGTTGTCTGCATTTACCCATTGACCATCAATATAGAGTTGGTCACGCAGTAGTGTTGGGTCAGTCAGTTTGAGCATGGATCTTGTTTCTCCTGAAGGTGTCTGTGAACTACTTGCCGGCTAGTCGCGCAACGATGGGAGCGAAGGCTTCCACCATATTGTTTTCGCCGTCGTCCAGAACCGCAATATAGGAAATGCCATAGGCTTCCCTGCGGCGTTCGAGTTCTTCACAAATGAAGTCAATACTGCCAATCAGGCAGTGGGGGTGTGTAAGAATATCCTCGGCAGTAAGGCCCAGGGCTTCGCCAATTGCAGTTGCCGTTGGCAACTGATGGTCGGTAATGATCGTGTTGTAGGCACCAATTTCCAGCTCTATAGCGTTAAAACGATCACCGGCTCCGTTCTTCACCCAATTGATTTTTTTCGCGGTAGCCTCTGCCAGCCCAGAGCTCATACCGTCAGGTCCTAGCACGCCGGCCCGGTTGTTGAAGTTGAGGCTGACGATGTCCGCTTCTGCGCCAGCAAACTCAAGAATTTTTTTACTACCGCCGCCAATCATCAGCGGGGGGTAGGGCTGTTGGTAAGGCGTTGGTGTGCCAGCAAAACCGGACCAGCGAATAAACTCACCATCGATGTTCATTTGCTCGCCTGACATAAAGTCTTTGTAGGCGTGAACAAACTCGGCAAATCGGCTGAAGCGTTCAGGAAATTCGTCAAACGACAGATTAACCGCTTCATATTCTTTCTGAATCCAGCGCCGATGCCAAACTCCAGGCGTCCCTCAGAGAGGTAGTCCAGAGTTGCCGCTTCCTTGGCTGTTACGAATGGGTGCCGGTAGTCGTTGCACAAGACGCGCGCACCCACGCGCAGCGTAGTGGTCTGTTGCAGGGCCATGGCAATTGCGGGTATCGCGCCCAGCATTTGTGGCGGGTGATAGGTGCCTTCCAGCGCTGAGCCTTCACTAAGAAAATGATCGGCCAGGAAGAAAGTGGAGTAGCCAAGCGACTCGGTCTTGTCTATCAGGCTGCGCCAGTTCGCCGGAGAGTCAGTATTGAAGCTCTGCAACGAAAAGCGAAACGGTTTCTTATCACCCATGAGTAACTCTCGAAATTGTTGAGTTGCCTTGCGGCACTCGCTAAAGCTTGCGGATGTTTACCGGGATGCAGCTTTGGCGCGGCATGCCCGAGTATTTTTCCTGCTGCTTTAGGTTGTCGATCAGACGGTTTGTGTTGCTGCCGATGTCGCGTACTTTGTCATCTGCATTCTTTGTTGGATCGGGTGTGCCACCCCAGCAGTGTGACATTGAAATCACCCCGCGTCGTAAGTCATCGCTTGCAGCGGCGACAGCAGGTATCGCGCCATGGGAGGATTGCACTTCAATCACTTCACCATTGGCAATACCACGCTCGGCCAACTCCTCGGGGTGCATAAACGCAGGGTTGGTTGTGCCTTTTTTGCCTAGCGCGCTCAATTCCGGTCCGGTGGAGTTGTAGGTGTTCTTCATGCGCCGGCTGATGAGGCGCAGCGGGAATGGTTGTTCGGGTGATTTATCCAGATCTGCAAGAGCTGCCGCTAACTCTTCTTCTAGACCAGGCGGATAGAATTCCAGGCGCTCGGCGGTGCGAGGATCCACAGGTTCTACCATTACGTCCGGCACATCGTAAATGTGCCCACCTGCGCGCGCTCGGATATCTTCCAGCGGAACGCGTGAGCCCTTGGTTATCAAAGCCAGTAGATCGTACTTGCTGGGCTTGGTCTGCATGTCGATTGGGCCGTTGTCCATAGACAATTCCAGTCCCATGCGCTTTGCCACTTCCCAGAAAAACTCCCACTCTTCAATTTCGTCGCCCTGCGCTTCAACGACCGTGGGGGTGTATTGGCTGTACGGCTCGTCGTGCCAAATGTCAGTTAGCAGGGTGACATCTTCACGCTCCAGGCAGATTTTTGGCGCCAGAACATAATCAGCCATCTGCGCGGTAGCAGCCATTTTTATGTCAATGCACACCAGTAAGTCGAGGTTCTCCAGTGCTTTATGCGATTTTTCCTGATCGGGCCAAGCCAGTAGCGGATTACCTCCCACGCAGATCAGTGCTTTGATTTGACCGTCGCCTTCCATCAGCATTTCGTCCGCAATGATGGCAGTGGGCATTTCCTTTTTGGGCCCGTAGGGGGTCAGTACGGTTGTCTCTACGATGTCGTCCGATATGCGGCTCTTGATGCCGTCTGCTAGCCACTGCGGTTGCGGCCCGGTGGCCTGAGCGAGTCGCGAAGCAGGTGGAGTCAGCACGCCTGGATTGGGCATCTTTTCCCCTTCACGACAGTAGCGTCCGCAAATGGTGTTGAGTGACTGTACAAGGTGTTGCAGTAAGTTGGGGTGGGGACCCATTTCCGGACCTGTCCCAGTGACTGCTGTACCGCGCTTCGCGTTGGCGAACGTACGTGCGGCGATAATGATCTGATCTGCGGAAATACCCGCCGCCTCAGCAACTTTCTGTGGCGTGAAGGACTGGACCTGCTCCGCAAGTTTTTCCAAATTCGCGGTGTGCTCTGCACAGAACGCCTTGTCGTGTAATTCTTCGTTCAGGATAACGCCGACCATACTCGCGACTACTGCAGCGTCGTGCCCTGGAAATACCTGCAGGTGCAAGTCCGAGCGCTTTGCCACTTCGGTGCGCCGCGGGTCGATGCATATAATTTTCACACCTCGCTTTTTGCCATCGCGCAGAGCGCTGTGCGGGCTGAACGAGGGAATGCCGCCTGGAATGGAGAAGTGCGACACCAGCGTGTTGTTGCCAATGATGAGTGCGACATCGGCGTCGTTCCACATATGCCCGCCGGCATTCCACCAGCCCATGCGTGTAGGTCCGATCGCAACCTTGGCGGGCTGGTCGATGGTGACGCTGGTGTAGAAGGAGGGCGAGTCAATAGCGCTGTGAAATGCGCGGGCCACATCGTGTGCAGCGGAATTCTGGAATGAGTAGGTGCCATTATAGCTGGCGATGCTGCGCGGACCGTACTTGGCGAGGATGTCTTGCAGTTTAGCTGCGATGTCGTCTAGTGCGTCGGCACTGGAAACGTCAACGAAGGAGCCGTCGGCCTGTTTTTTCTGCGAACTTTGTAGTCTGGTCGGATGGTCTACCTGATCAATGAGCTGTCGGCCTTTGATACAGGTGTAGCCACCGTAAATAGCGTTGTCGGTATCGGGCTCTAATGCGATTAGCTTGTTGTCCTGTACTGTGGCTTCCATTGGGCAATAGGCGTGGCAGAAGCGGCAATACGTCTTTATCTTTTTGGCTGGCATATGTGTCTATGTCCGTGCGTTAGGAGTTGTATGGCAGTGCTAACGTTATTCGGTAAAGAAATCTGCTCTGGGTCGGCCTTCCGGGTCGTAAACGGGCTCTTCGTGCGCAACGCGGTACTTCGACACCTCAGTATCAGAGACACCATACTTGCCAAGACCCGCCAGCATATTCTGGTAGTAAGGCCCTGCCAAGTGGGCCGCCAGCTCTTCGACGCTGGACCATTTTTCAAACACGTACAATCGCGTGTCAGATGTGGGGTCGGCTGCCCAGACATAGTGCTCACAGCCGCTCTGTGTGCGGGTTTGTGAGACCAGTTCGGCGGTTTCCGCCAGCGCTTTTTCTCGGTCTCCGGCGGGGAGATGCACCGTGCCTGCAATCAGTATACTCATGCCTTTTTATCCTGCCAGGAGAAGCTTTTGGCCATCGTTTAGGAGACCCGGAACAGTAGCAGGATAGCGATGGCAAAACAATCAGGGTTGACTGATTTTTTGTCAGCAGCTATGTTGCACACATGACAACGACTGCAAATACCCTAAATCGCCAGTATTACCTGGAATCGCGCCCCCAGGGCCAACCCACCGCCACGGACGTGCCATTTCGCGATGTGCCTGTTCCAGAGCCCGATGAAGGGGAGGTTGTTCTGCGTAATCTCTACATTTCCCTGGACCCGGCGATTCGTGGCTGGATGGGAGATGATCCCAATTACATCGAGCCTATCGCGCTGGGTGATGCGGTGCGCAGCACGATCATTGGCCGGGTCGCAAAGAGTGGCAGCCCCGACTTCGCAGTTGGCGATGTCGTCACAGCAATGGGCGGCTGGGAAAGTTACACCAAAATTCCAGCGCTCATGGCGAACAAGCTCGATGAAAATGCGGGCATACCCCTAAGCTTGTTCCTTGGCGTACTGGGGCCTACCGGTTTAACGGCCTACTTCGGCCTGTTGGATGTTGGTAAGCCCAAAGCGGGTGAAACCGTTTTGGTCAGTGCAGCAGCAGGTGCAGTGGGCTCAATTGTCGGACAGATTGCCAAGATGCAGGGCTGTCGCGTTGTCGGTATGGCTGGCAGTGATGACAAGTGCGCGTGGCTGCAAGATGAATTAGGTTTTGATGCTGTAATCAACTATCGCAGCTGTGGCGACTACGCGTCGGCTATTGCCGAAGCGTGTCCCGATGGTGTGGATGTTTACTTTGACAATGTGGGTGGTGAGATTCTCGATGCCGCGCTGTTGTGTCTGAACAAGTATGCCCGGGTTGCCGTGTGCGGCTGGATTTCCACCTACAACATTCCCGATGCCCCAGGCCCCAAAAATCTTTGGCAGCTTGTGGCGCAGAGCGTCACCGTGCAGGGTTTTGTGGTGATCGATTATCTCGACCGCTTCCCGGAAGGTATTGCACAACTGGCCGAGTGGGTGGTGTCGGGTCAGCTTAAATTTCGTGAAGAGATTGTGGACGGGCTGGACAATACCCTGCCGACATTCCTGCGCCTGTTTGACGGCTCCAACAAGGGCAAGCTGGTTATCCGCATTCCCGAGGATTGATCTGTGGGTTTGTCTGGTACTTAAGAGGCCTCGCGCCTCTGTGCTCTATATTTGTTGTTTGTTGTTTATTCCTGGAAAGTTCACATGCGCGGATGCTCGCTTACCGTGCCTCCTTCGACAGGAAACTGTCCACCTGTGCAGAAGCTCGCCTCGTCCGAGGCCAGAAAGAGCGCCATCGATGCGACTTCTTCTACCGTTCCCATGCGCCCCATGGGTGACATGCGGTTCAGGTTGGGTTCAATCTCAGGCGTCAGTTCCAGCGCCGTCTTCAAAATGTTGGTCAGCGTGGCTCCAGGGTGGATTGAATTGACGCGAATGTTCATCCCCTCGCTGGCGCAAAATACCGCAACAGATTTCGTCAGGCCGATTACCGCTGCTTTGGAGGTGGTATAGGCGACATCGGGGACGGCCATGTAAGAGGTGGAGGAGGCGGTGTTAACGATAGAGCCGCCACCGGATTTTCGCATAAGGGCAATTGCGTTCTGGCAGCCCAGCATCATGCCAGTGACATTGATCGCCATCAGTTGATTCCAGCTGGCAACGTCGACTTCTGTTATCGTCAGATTGCTGATAATCCCCGCGTTGTTCAGCAGTACATCCAGCCGCCCGTAGTCTGTTTCGACCTGCTGCAGCAGTGCTTTCCAGCTATCTTCGCTACTGACATCGTGCCGGGCGAATTGCGCACCGCAGGCGTTGGCGATGGTATTGCCCGCGCCTTCATTGACATCCGCGAGAATGACTTTTGCACCTTCCGCGCAGAAGCGCCGGACCATGCCTTCACCGATCCCCGACGCACCGCCGGTTATAATGACTACTTTGTCTTGTATACGACCGCTCATGAGGCTGCTCCTGTGAAAATATTCTGTCAGTGCGCGCAGTCTGCCACGGGTTTAGGGCCGGCGCAGCACAGCATAC
>JBLFXU010000189.1:0-6380 GCA_047609575.1 Bacteroidia bacterium
CGATTTTCTTGTCGAACTCTTTAGCCGTTGCTATGCTCAATGTGAAACCTGTTTGAGGATGCTGGGATAAAAATACTGTCTAACAAGCGACTGACTCTCCTTACGTTGCTGATTTTTCTGACAGCTCCGGGTTTGAGTAGTGCAGCGGATGAAATACAGCAAATGCTGGGTGTTTTCCAGGTACCTGAAGGGCAAGAAGTGCTGACTGAGAATTGGTCCGATCAGGTGTCTGCAGCCCGCAGGCTGGAGTATTTTGGCCTGTCTGATCCGGCCCTGTTCGATACGATCGAAGCTGACTTGCTGCAGGCTTACAAAGGCAGTTCCAATGCAGAAATCGAATATACCGGCTGGATGGTAAAGGCGCTGGAATTTTCTGGCCAGAAGAAATACATTGATACAGTGAAAATTGTCGCTAAAGGCGCGCCCGATAAACGCACTCGAGACTACGCCAAAGCGGCTGCAGAAGTGTTGCCCAGTTACACACAGTGGAACACCATTATCTCGTCAAAGGATAACTACAGGGCGGACAAGTCCGCAGAAGTGAATCGCTACGCGAATATGCTCAGTAGCGGCGTACCCCAGTTGCAACACCTGGCCGCCAAGCGCATTAGTTTTGAAAAGTGTTTTGATGAATAGCTGCTGACGCTGCTGGAGGAGCAGGTGCGAGCCTGTGTTGCCAAGGAAAGTGACGACAAGGTGTTTTTTGATGCCATGGCCTGGATGAAGAAGATGCTAGCTGCTTCTGGTCAGGCGGAGTATCGGCCCACTGTGGAACTGGTGGCAGAAAAAGCGACCAGCAGGAAGCTGCGTAGCTATGTTGATAAGTATCTTTCTTCGTATTACTGATGCGGATGGTAGTTTCGTCGGCTGGCAACCTTGTGCTAGCCGGGGCTGTCCGCTGAGCCATTTTTTTCGCACTATCCTCTTGTTTAGGGCTACCCTCGGCCTGTGTGCCAGCATTTGGCTGGTTGCCTGTGCCGCGCAGCCCGTTTCAGAGATACCGCAGCCGGGCGTCACTGTCGCACGGGAGCTCTACACTGCAGGCGACGATATAACGCGCAATTATCGCCTTCACGTGCCCCACAATTACCAGCCTGATCGAGAGTGGCCATTGGTCGTGGCGATACACGGCGCCTACTCGACTGCCAGCTACCATGAACAACGAACAGGCTTTAGCCGCGTTGCGGATACCGAAGGGTTTATTGTTCTATATCCAAAAGGAGTAGGTCTATTTGGCTTTCTGACATTCTGGAATGCCGGGCATTGCTGTGCCAGTTCGCTGGCACGTAATATCGACGATATCGGCTTTATCTTTGCTGCCATTGAAGACGCGGCCCAGCTGCTTAATATCGACCGCAGTCGCATCTACGTCACAGGTTTTTCAAACGGGGGTATGCTGGCCCATTACATTGGTGCCGAGCGTTCACATTCTGTAGCGGCGATCGCGCCTGTGGCTGGCACTCTGGGTGGGAGTCAATCCCCGGTGCGGCCTGTATGGCGCGTACCTGTAGCGGCCAGACCTCTGCCTGTAATGATCATGCATGGCACGGCGGACGATCGAGTGCCCTATCGCGGCGGTCCGCGCCCTGATCGCCCCAATGGCCAGCAGTATTTATCCGTGCAGGACTCGGTTGATTATTGGCGACTGCAAAATGGTTGTACCGATACGTCCAGTGCGGAGCAGGGCTATGACCAGTTGCTGCAGCTTACGCGCTGGCAGGATTGTGTATCGGGGTCGGAGGTCAGTTTGTGGTCACTGCAGCAGTGGCGGCATACCTGGCCTGGCCCGGATGACCCTGCCAAAACCGAGGAACCTGATTTGCACGGGTTCGATGCGGCCCGCGCAATATGGGCGTTCTTTCGCCAGCATCAACTGCCTGACTAATTTAGGTCCGTGCCGAATGTCACTTACTTTGGAGTAATTCGCTTTGCCGCTCCTAGGGCTAAGAACCTTCGAGGGTCAGGGAGTGGCACTGTCCGGCATATTTGCTTGTTGCTTGCGGGCCGCTGCTGTCTGCTGTTCCCCGTGAGGACGCCAGCCTGGCGCGCAGAACAAGTACCCGGCGACCTCTCTCAAATTGCGCGCGCTGCGAATATCCTGCCAGAGCAGTGTGAACTCACCAAAATGAACATCCAGAAAGCTGGAGGTATTAACCTCGCGCGTTATGCCAAAGCGCACCGGCTCAGCATCGTCGAGCTTTTGCCGGGTACCCATCAGCCAGTCGCCGAATAAGGTGATGGAATTGTAGTTGGTATCCAGATACTGCACATTTTGCGCGTGATGCACGCGGTGATACGAAGGCGTTTGCATAAAATATTCCAGCGGCCCCCAGCGGCGTTTCACCACATTGTCGCTGACATGCAGAATGCTGCCCCAGACGACATCAACCACAGTCAGCGCCAATACGATGAAGGGATGTACCCCCAGCACTGCCGTCATGAAACCCAGCATGAACGGCATGTAGAAGATGGTCTCGAGGAATGAGTGGTTGAAACCGACAAACATATTCATCGATCCGGGTGCATGGTGGGGCGAGTGCAAACACCACAACAGCCGCACCTTATGCGCGAGCCAATGTTGCAACCAATACATCATTTCGTAAATGAGGAAGCCGTACACCCAGCCCAGCAGTCCCAGCCCGGCATCCAGCGGGCTGAGGCTGGCTCCCCAGAAAGCGAGCAGTGTTTTGGTGACGGGTCCGTACAGTACGGTGACAATTGCGCCGATGAGCCCATTGAAGCCAATGCCTTTGAGGGACATGCCATATTCGCCGAGCTTCGCACGCCTCTGGCGCAGGTGTACGAACAGGAACTCTGCGATCCCATAGGCGAACAGGGCAATCAGGAACAGTGCTAGCAGTTCCTCAGTCGGCATGGGGTTGTCAGGGAGTGTTTCCATGCGACTTATTGTAGCTCTGCTCAGTTTGAATTCACAGACCACTACTCAGTGGGTGCAAGCGCGATTGGCGGTGTGAGCCCATAAACAGTTAAAATATGCGTGTGGATTCAGTGGTTAGACGCTATTGGGGAAGCGTCGGCTCACCAGTCAAAAGTTGGGCCTATCGATAGAGTAATTGGCGGAGGCTTTTGTGAAGGTAAATGAGCTCGAACTCAGGGTGTTTGGCCCGGTGCGTAGTGGCAATGATGCCATTATTCACTGGATAGTCAGTCTCTACCCAAATGAGAAAGCATGTTTTCTAAATAACCCCGAGCACGGTGGCGCAGACCCGTATCTCACGTGTCGGCAGATGGAACACTATGGCTTCGCGCCGGAGGCGACCGTTGAGGAAATTCGCGGCACGCCCAAGCGCTTGCTGCTCTACGCCTATGAGGATCGCAAGCACCTGCAAAAAGCGAAT
The DNA here is from genome assembly GCA_047609575.1 of Bacteroidia bacterium. Lineage (GTDB taxonomy): Bacteria > Pseudomonadota > Gammaproteobacteria > Pseudomonadales > Halieaceae > Marimicrobium. The sequence goes on from JBLFXU010000189.1 coordinate 3,360, forward strand.
ACAGTCTTTTTGGATGGCGTATTTGATCCGGCGTTTGAGGCGTGCAGAGAAGCGTATCTGGGTCGTAGTCGAAAGCAGCGCAATGTTCTTATTATCAGGGATCCATTCAACTGTTTTGCCAGCCGCATGATGCAGGTTCGTGAGCGTGGTTCTAAAGGAGGCATTAATGATGATTTCAAGCAGATGGCCGAAAACTGGAAGGCAGTCGCGCGGCGCGCTCTGGAAAATGATCCAGACAACGATGACCTGGTGATTTTGTATAACCACTGGGTTGGCAATAAATTATACCGCAAGAAGCTCGCCGCCACTCTGGGTGGACGATATGCTAAAGACGATCTGGACAGCGAGTCATTGGATGCAGGCGGCAGCCCTTTTGGTGAATCGGATAAGAAACCAAAAGCGCTGGGCAGGTTGCTGCGCGGCTGGCATGCATTGAGTCTGCGCGGACTGCGCTTATTGGCATGGGTCAGCCGCTCCCCGATGCCTGTGGTAGTGGATACCGATAACGATCTGTACAAGCGGTGGCGGATGCTGCGCAAAGATGCGCAGTATCGGGAGCTCTTCAAAGACCCGGAATTGCTGCAACTCTCGCGGGCGCTGTTTGGCGAAATTCCCGGAACAGGACGGTTTTCTGCGAGTTTATCGAGTGATGCTGAGCCAGACGAGTCTGCTGCTTATCCGGCCGGCATTCGCAGAGGCAGGTCATAAAATAGTCAGAGCTTGTGTAAACCTGGTTACTTTGTACGTAGTAGATGAGGTGGTGTAAGCCCAGCGTTCGGTTAGAAACCCAGAAGTGGTTATAGCGTTTGTACTTGCTGATTTCTACAACATAAGTTTTATGTGTCATCCTTAATGCGTGGCAAGACATGGCACCGAGTTGTGCGACGCTCAAACCTGCGCCGGCGAACAGGCGCATCTGAACTCCCAGTCCCAGACTTTCCAGCTACAGAGTCATGTAGGAATCAGGGTGCTCAATGTGATTTATTTTGCCGATGCCTGCTTTGAGAACCACTGTCCTGAAATGAACGATTCTATATCGGCATAGCCTTGTGCCCTTGCCTGCTCGTTGCGACCGACGTTATAGCCGTAGCGCAGGCAGTCTCTAAATAGCGGTCCGCTGGTAAAGCGGGCCTGCATCTTTTGCGCATGAGATGCATCGATCTCATAGTCTGTTATTGCGATGCCGTTCAGTAGCGCCTGGCCTGTCTGATCGTAGGCCAGTTCGCATCCGGCCAGGTAGGGCGAGCCTTCAGAAAAATGACTGGGTTCGAGGTTTTCCCAAGCATGGCCTGCGCCAGGATAGATGCGTGCGGTCACCTGGGTTTCAAGGTCGCGTAGTTCCTGTTCACGCGCCGCGCAGGCCTTCAGGTCGTTCGAGGCATCTGCGGTCCCACGCAGCGTAAGCAGGGGCGCGCCCGTCAGTTCGGTAGATCGCAGGTTTTGAAAGCAGGGTCCGTAGGCATCAATGTGCAGGTCAAAGGGCGGTGCATCCTGTGCCAGCGACCGGTAAATTCGTGAGTCCATGGCCAGGCGCGCGGCCATGCCGCCGTAGGAAAAACCAATCATCCCTATGCGTTTTGCGTCGATCAATGGACTTGTGCCCAGTAATTTTCGAGCCGCGTAGGCATCCGCAATCAGGTCGAACTCGGTGACCGATGAGGTGCGAATAATGTAATTCGAGTCATTGTTGAACCCTCTGGGTACATAGTATTCCACGACAAACGCTGCCACGCCGCGCTCGTTAAACCATTGCGCATACTCGTGCTCTCGACCTGCAGCGATGCCGCCGCTGCCGGGAACGATGACCATGGCAGGGACAGGAGCCTCGGCGCTGGCACCAGCGGGATAGCTTAGGTAGCCAAGCCCGGTAGTGGCTCTAGCCAGACGCATGTCGTTAAAGATGACCTGCAGGTCGTACGGGCTGGAGGTGGGGTAATACAGTGCGCCGGTTTCATCGCCGGCCAGTGCGAATGTTGGCTCTGGCCAGTCAGGATAGTCAGGCAGGCTTTCCGCTATCAGGTAGGCTCGTACGGGCGCAAAGAGCAAAGAAATACTCGTCAGGACTAGCAGGGCCACGACGGCCAGCAGCGCTTTCTTCATGGCAGGTTCTCACTTAACAAGTTGTGCTGGCGTTATGGCTGCTCAGAATGAACGTTGCTTCTGGCGCTGCCGCCGCGTTGCGCAATTGTTGCAGACTGGCGTGGTAATTTCGAGCGCAGTCTTCGCGATTGTATGACTACTGGAACTGCTGCTCCATATACTGCCGGATTGCCAGCCAGGCTGAGCTTGCTTCAGGTACGCCCGCATTCACCAGTCCATGCCAGCCGTGAATCATGCCGGGCCAGCTTTCCACTGTCACTTGGACACCGTCTCGCAAGGCGTTAGCGGCCAGTTGCAGTGCCCCTTCGCGGAGGGTGTCGCATTGACCGATCTGCAGATATAAAGGGGGTAGGCCCGACAGGTCTGCCCTCGCCGGTGACACCCGCATATCGTCCAGTTCGAGTTGGCCTCCCAAATAGTCCTGTCCGCGGTTGCGTACCCATTCGGCAGACAGGAAAGGGTCGCGTCCGGGTACGGGCTGGCCCGCGACACTCAGATCGAACCACCCCGTGAGCGATACAAAACAAGCTGGTAAGGGCAGCCCTTCATCGCGCAAGCGCAACAGGACACCCATACCCAGGCTGCCGCCGCACGATTCTCCCAGTATCGCGATGCTTGAAGGTTCTGCGCCGGCGTTCAAAAGGCCCAGATAGGCGTTGAAGCAATCGTCATGAGCCGCGGGATAGTGGTTTTCAGGCGCCAGGCGGTAATCCGGCATGACAACCCTGCAGCCGGTTTCCCGGGCGATGATTTCAGCATAAAAATGGTATTCGTCCAGTGGTGTCGAGACAAATGCGCCGCCATGGCAGTGAAAGGCGATGTTGGCGCTCAAATTACCTGCGAGGCTAAAGTCACCGCAGCGTACCCCCGCGTATTCAGGCAGGGCGACCTTTAAGTTGTCGCTCACCGGGTGGCCGTGAA
>JBLFXU010000190.1:0-6295 GCA_047609575.1 Bacteroidia bacterium
CTGTTGTGAGTCGCAGGCGCAGATCCAGTCCCGGATTCCAGCCTCGTCAGTGACGTCACCGACCCAGGAAGAGACGGTGGCGCCAGCGTCGCGGCACTGCTGCGCAATGTTTGCTAGTCGTTCGGCGTTGCGCCCGCTAATAAAAAGGGTAATGCCAGCGGCTGCATAATGAGTGGCAAGGGCCGCGCCTATGCCGCTAGAGGCGCCAGTGATCAAGATGGTTTTTGGCTGTGCAAAGGGCTGTGCAAAAAGCTTTGTAAAAGGCAGAGTAAACATGAAATGCTGGTGTCCGCATAAGGTCAGATGGGCGTACTATTAATAGCACAGAGGACGTTTTGGAGAAAAGCAAAAAACAACAGGCTCGATTTGACGGTCTCTCCTACCAGGACTTACTTGATCTGGAGACAGGCCCCGTCCCCGATAGTTTGCGCGCCACAGCCGATGTAAACCTTGGGAATGCGCCACTTGATGTCGAGCGCTATCTATCACGCGAATTTTACGAGCTGGAAAAACAGAAGTTGTGGCCACGCGTGTGGCAGTCACTGTGCCGTGAGACTGAGCTGCCTAAGCCGGGCGACCACTATGTGCAGGATATCGCCGATGTGTCGGTGCTTCTGGTACGTACAGAGACGGGCGAGTTGCGTGCTTATCCCAACGCCTGTTTGCACCGTGGCAGGCAACTGAAGGGTGGTTCCGGTAGTGGACTGGGTAACAGCGCTGATCTCACGTGTCCGTTCCACGGCTTCAGCTGGAATCTGGAAGGGAGTTTCAAGGGTGCGCCATGCCAGTGGGACTTTCCGCATATTAATACTCAGGCGTTTCACTTACCTTCGCTGCGGGTGGATACCTGGGGCGGTTGGGTATTTGTCAATATCGATGGTAAGGCGCCGGATCTGCAGGACTACCTGGGCGAGATGGCGCAGCATTTCCAGCGCTGGGAGCCTGAGGAGACCTATAAAGCACTGCATATCAAGAAAGTACTGCGTTGTAACTGGAAGCTCGCTCACGAGGCTTTTATAGAGTCCTATCACACGGTTGCCACGCACCCGCAACTGCTGCCCTACACCGGGGATTCTCATTCCCAGTATGACTGTTTTAATGATTATGTTAGCCGCACGATTACGCCGATGGGCGTAGTCAGTCCGCATTTGCCCGATACTACGCAGCAGCAGGCCGTGCATCAGTGGCTGACTGTTTACGGCGTGGTCCCTGAAGGCGATGCACTGCCGGAGTTAGCCGAGGGTGTTTCGGCGCGGGAGTACCTTGGGGAACTCAATATTGCACGGTTTTCTGAAATGTATGGGCAGGACCTGGCAGGCATAGCCACCCACAGCGAAGTGCTGGACGCCATTTTGTATTCGGTTTTCCCCAATTTCGCGCCCTGGGCGGGCTTTCGTCCGAATGTTACCTATCGTTTCCTGCCTTATGAGGATAGCCATGAATTGTGCACGATGGAGATCATGCTGTTGATGCGCTATGACCCTTCTGCGCCCCGCCCCCGTGATGCGTCTGCCATATTTGTGCCGGCTGACCAGCGGCTGGCGGACACTGATGGTATAGAGCCTGGTCTGGCGCGCGTGTTTGATCAGGACTTTAGTAACCTGCCCTTTGTGCACAAGGGGCTGAAATCACTCAGCGGCGGTCAGGTCCAATTAGCCAATTACCAGGAAGTACGGATTCGTCACTTCCACGAAACGCTGGACAGATATCTTTCTGAGGATGGAGAAGTACCATGAACTCGCCAATTACCCTGGACTATGACGGCAAGGTCGCCATCATCACGCTGAACCGCCCGGAAGTGCTGAACGCTATCAACGAGGCCATGTTGCCTCCATGGGTGGACGCGCTGGAGGCGTGTCGGACCAATCCCGATGTTCGGGCGATTGTGGTGACCGGGGCGGGGGAGGCTTTTTGTCGCGGTGGTGATACCACCAAGCTGGGCGGACACACCACGCCTGGGCCGGTCGATATCAAGGAGCAGTTTTGGGACAGGCTACACGGTATTCCGAGAAAGCTGGCCGAAATAGACAAGCCAGTCATTGCTGCGGTCAATGGTTTGGCCTCTGGCGCGGGCGTCGATGTGAGTTTGCAATGTGATATACGCTTCGCTGCGCGTAGCGCGAATTTTCGGATTAGTTATACGGCCTTTGGCCTCGTGCCGGGTAACGGGGGCACCTATTTTTTACCACGTATTGTGGGAGAGGCTAAAGCGCTGGAATTGTTTTATGCCGCCAAGCCCATTGATGCGGAAGAAGCACTGCGCATCGGATTGGTGAATCAGGTTTTTGACGACGATACGTTTATGGATCGAACCATGGAGTACGCGCACGATATTACGCTACGTGCCCCCTTGGCCATGAAGCTGGTCAAGCGAGCGGTGAAGCAAAGTATGGCGATGGAATTGAATACGCACCTTGATCTGGTTTCTTCGCATATGCTGATTACGCGTCCGAGTGAAGACCATGCGGAGGCGATAAAGGCCTATGAAGAGGGCAGGGAGCCAGAATTTAAGGGGCGTTAGGGTGGTGTTAAGGTAGTGCTAGGGCTCAGTGCTAGTGCCGCATATTTTGAGTTCGTGGCGCGTGATAAGCCAGCGTCCTGCAATGCGCTTCATGTCAGTGATGTAGGTAGCCCACAGCGTGAATCGTCCGCCTCCATCCTTGAGAAAATGCAGTGCCTGCACATCGGATCTGGTATTGGCGGAATCGCCGTTGATAGTGGCAAGCTGGGGTCCAAGCATGTGCTGAGTTGCGCTGTATTGGTCCAGCGCATTCCAGACGTAGTTTACCCAGTTGTCTCGGCCATGGAAGGTTTCGGGTCCAAATCCGACGACTTCCACGGTATTGGCAAAGCAGGCTCGGTACTGGTCGATGTTTCTGCCATCTACCGAAGCTGCGTAGTTGAGAAGGAGGTCCTGCAGGGCTTGGCGGTCTACTACTGAGGTGTCGGCCATTGGTGAGAGCTTGGTAGTTGTTTGAATTGTCAGTTTAGCAGCAATTTTTAGAGTGCGCCCCCGAGGCGTGTTGGATAGATACGTTACCCGGTATGCAGCGATTGCAGGGTAATAATAGAGTAAAGAGGTGTGGCAATGACGCAGCAGGAAAAAGTACAAGGTGTTCCAGGCGATCTGCCGGACTGGCCGCAGCAAAACCTGCGCGGTCACAAACTCGATGGCTATCGCTACACTTCCAGCGAGTTCGCTGACCAGGAATGGGAGACCCTTTGGACCAGGATCTGGTTGTTACTCGGGCGAGAGGATGAAATGCCCAACTCGGGCGACTGGCAGCAGGAAGAGGTAGGTAAAGAGTCCATCCTCATGGTTCGCCAGACTGATGGCAGTATTAAAGCATTTTATAACGTCTGCCAGCACCGAGGGCAAAGGCTGGTGAGTGAGCCTAAGGGGCATGCGCGCCGATTTGTTTGTCCTTATCACAGCTGGGCCTGGATGCCTGATGGTGAGTTGAATTTTGTACAGGACCCGGACAGTTTTCCGGCGGGTAACCCCTGCGGCAAACTGCGCCTGTTGGAAATTCCCTGCGAAACTTTTGCTGGATTTATCTGGATCAATATGGACACGGACTGCGTTAGTCTCAAGGAATTTCTGGGCCCTGTATGGGATGACTGGTCAGTCTATGAATTTCAGAACTGGAAGCGTTATGTGGCCAAGACCACTGTAGCCCCGGTGAACTGGAAAGTGATAATGGACAACTTTAATGAGTCCTATCATGTGAATACAGTTCATAAGCCCAAGGGTGCCGATGTCGAAAAGCTACGCATTCATTCCGGTGTCGATACCCGTTACACCAACACGCGCTTTGATATGTGTGATGAGGGGCATGGTCGTATGATTATGCTGGGCGGTTACGCAGGGCCTGCGATTGACAAGCACGGCATCATCGAAGAGCCATTGGCAAGTATATTGCGCGAGTGGGATCTGGACCCCGAAGACTTCATGCACCGTGGTGAAGACACTCGAGAGGCACTGCAGGAGGCGCGTCGCAGACTTGGCCCGGAACGTGGCTACGAGTACTTTAACAACCTCTGTGATAGTCAATTAACCGATGCCTATCATTACACCTTGTTCCCAAATTTCGCCGTATCTGTGTGGGTGGATGGCTTTCACTTTTTGCGCGCACGTCCGCATCCAACCGATCCCGAGAAGTGCCTGTTTGATAACTGGTGGTATGCGCCAGACCCGCAAGGGAGCAGCGCGCCGGTGATCACAACGGCTGGGCCGGTGGAGCGTGATGCGATAGTTGAGCATGAGGTATTCGAGCCTGGCGAGCAGTCAATGGGTCTTACCATCGACCAGGATATGCAGATCTTCCCGGCGCAGCAATTGGCCATGCGCTCCAGAGGTTACCGGGGCTCCTATCTGTCATCGCAGGAAAGCCGCGTGTCACGCTTGCACGAGCTAATAGATGATCACATCAAGGGGCGGCGCTAGTAGCCGCTGTTTAGGTCCACGACGTTGAGCATGGCTTCCCCGGCAACATAGCGCCGCAGGTTCTCGATGGCGATTACCATTGATCTGTGCGTGCTATCGATGCTGTTGGCGGCGACATGCGGGGTGATAATCACGTTTCTCATCCCCCACAGAGGGCTAGTTGAGGGAAGCGGCTCTGGATCGGTAACGTCCAAGCCGGCGCCGTAGAGTCTTTTGGATTGAAGTGCAGCGACAAGATCCGCAGTGACGGTGCTTTTGCCGCGTCCTACACTGATAAAAATGGCACCTGGTTTGACTGCATCGAAGAAGGACTTGTCGAACAGGGCGGTAGTGCTGGTCGTTAGGGGCAGAGCGTTTACCACCACGTCAGCTTCTGCAGCCAGTTTATGTAATTCGTCTGACAGGCCGACATAGTCGACAAAATCGGGCCCTGTTCGAGAGGAGTTGCGTGTTGCGATAACGCGCATACCCATCCCGTGAGCGCGCCTGGCCACTTCAGTACCAATGCCACCCAGGCCTGCAACCAACATTGTTTTACCGCTCAGTTCGCCGAAGTCCGAGCGCTTTGTGCTCTTGCGCTTCCATTTGCCGCTTTGTTGTGAACGCATGTAGTCCGGAAGGTCCCGTGCCAGCGCTAGCAGCATGGCCATGCTGTGTTCTGCAATAGGCGGCCCGGAAAGGCGCTTATTGTTCGTGAAGGTGATGTTGTCCAGCTGCTCTGGCGTCGCGCCCGTGCACCGGTCCATGCCCACGCTGTAATTGTGCAGCCATCGTAGTTTGGGGCCGGATATTTTTAGCAGTGCTGCACTGCACAATCCGAGGATCGCATCCACATCTGCCAGATTTTCCTTGCTGAAACTGAAGTTGTGACCGCCTGCAAAGATGACCTCGGCCTCTCCGCCGGCGATTTCCAGTGCTTTAACGTAAACTTCTTTGTCCTGTGGTAACCCCGGCATGATGAAGGCCACAATTTTTTTGGGCGCCCAGCCTGCCTTTTTCGATATCGGCAGGCTTGCGCTGTTGAGCCCCAGGTCATTGATGATCAGTGCGGGGTCAAAGCCTTGTGCGTGTAGGGTGCTGGCCGGCAGTACCAGAAATCCCGCGAAAAGAGCAAAAAGGTGTAGGTAGCGTTTCATGCGTAATCCTGTGCGTTTAGTCTGACTTAAGATGTGCTGGGCCATAATATACAAGGCTTCACGGTCTGGGTGCAGTTGAAACCGAACTTTTCATGTCTGGGAATGCGGTTCTTGCACTCACATCGGGTTGCAGCAAATGTGGTGGTAGTCGCGCAGTTTGCAAACAGTCATGGGTCACGGATAGCTCCCGCGCTCCTCGTAACGGCTCCTGATTGCAAACTGAGCCACTACTAACGTGGTGTAGTATTGGCCACTTAAATGACATTGGATCTCCGGAGTGATACGCATGAAAAGCGTATTGTGGCTTGTGTGTTTAATGGGGCTGGGCGGCGGGCTCTGGCTGACTCTGGAGTGGAGCATATTGCCATAAGCTCTGCTGCATCCCCGTGGGAGCCGCCGGTAGCCGCGGCGGATCGAGCAGCGCCAGGCGCAGCGCCCGACTGCGCTCATCGCGACCCCTTGCGCCGCGCCTGGTTTGGCGACTTACACATACACACCGGTTATTCCATGGATGCGCGTTCACGCGGCATGCTGGGTACGCCGGACGATGCCTACCGTTTTGCCCGCGGCCAGCCGATTGGACTGGGGCCCTTTGACGAAGAGCGCCGCGGCGAGCGACAAGTGCGACTGGATAAGCCGCTGGACTTCGCAGCGGTGACCGACCATGCAGAGTGGATCGGTGAAATCGCTGTTTGCACGCAAGCAGGTACGC
>JBLFXU010000191.1:0-6292 GCA_047609575.1 Bacteroidia bacterium
AGACACCAGCGCAATGCGGTGCTGATCCGCTACGGCCAGTTTACTCAACACAGCGCCATGCGACGTGGAACTATGGAGAATCGCTGCTGCACTGCTATCCGTCATAGGCACTGCGTGATCATTCATCGCTAACGCGCTTGCACAAACTCTCGCATAATATGGTCCAGTGCGTTGAGCTGACGGGCCTGCGTGAAGTAGCTAGGCCGTAAAATTACGTTACAACCCAGGCCATACAGACGGTGCAGCAAACTCTGGGCCAGCGGCTCCAGATCTGCGCCCTCGTCGATTTCCCCCATGTCTTGCGCCTGTTCCAGATAGCGGAAAATTATTTTTTCAGCGGCATGGATACGCTTGGATTGCTCACGGCGATGTTCATCGGAGACCGCAGCCATGCCCCAGAACTGCATACGAATTTTCCATTCGTTACGCGTGTCATTGGTCATTGGCAGGCTCAGTTCAAAGAAGGAGCGCAAGGCACTAAGACCGTGTTTTCCGGCAAGTGCCTCGTCGGCCCTGGCCAGCAAGCGCTCATTGCTCCAGCGTATGGTCTTGGTAATCAACTCTTCCTTGTTGTGGAAGTAGTGCTCAATAAAGCCACGGGAATAACCAGACTGGCGCGCAATCTCGCGAATCGTGGTGCGCTCAGCGCCGACAGTAGCGAGCATCTGGGCAACTATTTCGACGATTTTTTCTCTGCGTTCGTCGTGGTCGACAATCTTGGGCATTCATGGAACCTGTGGCGAAAAAGCACGAAGGAAATTATTATAAGACATCTGGCTTTGATAAAAAGCGTTTCTACGGAGTGGCAAGGAAATCCAAAGGCAGACGAATCTAAATGCCCGCCATCTCGTAAGCCACACTTTTATATATGCCAGCTGGCTGGTAAATTGGTTGGTCTGCCGCCGGAACTGGAAAAACTGATCGGTACTGATGTTGCAAGATAGCGACAGAATTTTGCGCGGCACGGTCTCGCAAAACGACCTGGCGATGCGAGAATAGACATTTTCGCGTGCGCGCAGAACAACCCTGATTGAGCAGACGCTTTTAAGAAAAACTATTTTGGAGAATCCAGCACCATGACCACGTACCGCGCATTCACTATTGCAGAAGAACAGAAAGACAACAGCTACTCGCGCGCAATAGCACAGCAAGATACCGCTGACCTGCCCGCGGGCGACCTGCTCATAAAAGTCGCCTACTCCTCGCTGAACTTCAAAGACGCCATGTCCGCACACGGCAACAAGGGCGTCACTCGGGAGTTTCCTCACCAGGGGGGTATAGACGCTGCAGGTATTGTTGAAGAAAGTGGCAACTCATTGTTCAAAGCGGGCGAAGCCGTCATCGTCACCGGCTACGATCTTGGCATGAACACGGCCGGTGGCCTCGGTGAATACATCAGGGTACCGGCAAACTGGGCTATTAAATGCCCGGCCCAGCTTGGACCACGGCAAAGTATGCTTTTCGGTACCGCGGGGCTGACTGCGCAACTGTGTATCAACAAATTGTTGCTCATGGGCCTGAGCAAGGAACAGGGCCAGGTACTGGTCACCGGCGCTACAGGTGGTGTCGGCAGCATTGCAGTCGCCCTGCTGGCCCATGCCGGGTTTGACGTCGTTGCCAGTTCTGGCAAAGCAGACCAGACGGACATGCTTAGATCTATAGGCGCCACAGAGGTTATCGATCGCGCAGAATTGGGCGAGGTCAACAAGCGACCCATGCTAAAAGAGCGCTTTGCCGGCGCGGTAGATGTCGTTGGTGGCGATACGCTGGCCAACGTCATCAAGTCAATCCAGGCTGGCGGCAGTGTCGCCTGCTGCGGCCTGGTCCAGTCTCCTACGCTGCCTGTCACCGTGCTGCCCTTTATCCTCAGAGGGGTAAATCTGCTCGGGGTGGACTCGGTGGAAATCCCACTCGCAGAAAAGCAGGCGGCCTGGGAGCAGCTTGCCAACTGCGCAAGTCTTGCCTCCATAGCGCAGATCAACCACGAAATCAGCCTCAATGAAGTCCCCGAAGCCCTCGTCACACTGCACAACGGTGGCATGAAGGGCCACACCATCGTCAATATAGCCGGCTGAACTGTTGGTAGGTTCTCGTCTAACCTGTTTACAGGCATTGATAGGCGCAATGCCCACGCTGTCATACGATCATTATGGGTCTGGCCACGCTGTGCCTTGCCCTGCGTTTGCTGGCCCGGGACCACATCGAAACGGTACTCACTGACTGGACCAGCACACAGGATGCACACGCTCTGGCCTGCCAGCTGCAACTGGCAGGCATCGAAGCTGTGCCGGTAAAAGGCTTTTTCCAGCCGCTGGATTCCGACCCGCACCTGGCATCACGTGGCCACTTCATACCTCTGGATCGCGCTGTTACTGGCATCTCCCACTATGAGCGCAACGGCTACTCTCTCACCAGCGACAGGGGGGATATAGTCGACCTGCGCCGCTTTTGGGTGAACACACCGAGCAAATACTCGCCAACACACCGGGCATGGATAGTACTGCCATCGAACAGCTGCGCGCTTGCCGGCGCTCTGGATTGAAATTTTCGACCGGCTAAAGCCATCTCAACACTGCAACAAAACGCTTCTCGAGATATAATTAAGGGCTGAACCGAACCATTCTGAATCACAACTGATCAACGGTCGTTATTCCCATGCCCTACTCACCAGAACTTGGCATTGTCTTTGTAGCCATTCCGAAAACCGGAACCACAAGCATTACCCGTGCCTTGAAGGTCGTCAGCAAAGAGCGCGGAGGGCTGCAACTGCTCAATGAACACATCGACAAACCCTTTCGCAAAAAGTACAAGCTGAACAAAATCGGCGACAAAAAGCCCGGTCACGCCAAGCACCTGAGCGCCATCCAGCTCAAGTACATACTGGGTGAGGAAGAGTTCGAGCGCTGCACCACCTTCTCCGTAGTGCGTAATCCCTGGGCTAGAATGGCCTCGCGCTATTTCTTTACTCGCGCGGACAATGAGCCCACCAAAAAGGACAAGATTCGCCGGGGTACCACGAGGAGCTTCCATGATATGGAATTCGAACGCTGGCTAGAGCGCATCTACAAACGGCACCGGATCGGTAAGCGCAAGAATAGCCAGATCATCAAGCTGCAGGACCTGGAAGGCAACTTGATCGTAGACCGAGTCGGTAAGCTGGAAGATGTGCAGAGCACCCTCGACTGGGTATCAGAAACCAGCGGCGCAGACCGTATGAAAATGCCTCACGTCAACGGCACGCGCAAAGGCGACTACGCCCAGTTTTACAATGACGTCACTCGAGAAATGGTGGCAGAAGTTTGTCGGGAAGATGTTGAGGGGTTTGGCTACGTTTTTGGCGAGTAGTTAGCAAGTCGTTGGCGCGTTTGATGATTAGCCGCCTAATCTTCATCATCATCGTCATCCAATATCGCAGTATCGCCATCACCCCCGTACGCTGCTGCAACAGACGCAGGACAAGGTGATGCAGCCGGGTCTGCACTGGCCGCAGCCAGGCCTGCAGCCGCCATTAAGTTACTGAAGCGCTCCACCTGCCGGATGTAACGCGTGGATTTCACCACCGTACGCGCCACTGTGCTGAGACTGGACAAAAAGTAGCGCAACGCAATCAGGTAAGTCAGCCAAAGGCTCCATTCTCCCTGTTTTCCCGTTAGCACCCCAACGCCCAATGCCATAATGAGCACCATAATACCCAGCCCATTCGCCACATTGACCAAAAACAGCCCATGCGCCTTGGCGCGCAGTCTGCGAAAATACTGCCGAAAGCGTGATTCGGAGTCACCCAGGGTGACCTCCCAGTCAACCTGCTCTGCGGTAAAACTCTCTTCCTGCGCCCAGGTGTCTGCCAGCAACTGTTTTTGATGCTGGAACAATTGCGGCTGCTGGGCCTCGCGACTGGTGATGGTATCTGCCACCCGTCGACCCACCGAGTACAGGCCAGCCACCGGCACACCAACCGCCAGGATAATCAACGCAGAGAATTGCGGATCGATGTAAAACAACCCAAACGCGCACAGCAGTAAGCGCGCTGCCGGAATAATAGCCAACATCAATACCCGGGACATACGACTGAGGTGATGCACATCAATGGCGAGAATCTGCCGCATATGGCGTACAGAAATGTGCGGGTCGCGCGCCTCGTTGAACCAGTGTGGCAAGCGACTGAATAGTGACAGCGCCTCACCGGTACCCTGATTCTGGTACTCCCTGCTCAGATTAATCGCGGCCAGATTAGCGCGATATTCCATCAGTGAAAAACCCACAAACAGCAGCAGAACAGCGCCGGCCACCAGTACAAAGAGCGTTACTGAAGTGCGGGCCGGATAGCCCAGCAACAGCGCCTGCGTTTCCAGCGCATTCATATACTTGAACAGAACCAGCAGCACCGCCGCCTGGCAGGCAAGGCTTAGACCAGCGGCCAGAAGAATTCGAATCACACCACCAGGAAAGCGCCGGCAGATATCCCGGGCCATAGCGAGCAAAAGCAGTCCAAACCGTCGTGATGTGGACAGTGCGCTGCTCAGTCGGCGCTTGGCTGTCCTAGGACCGGCGCCCGGTACGGTCTGCTGCATAGGCGCCCTCTTCCTCAGTTTATTTGGCGGCTGACGTTTGGTCTATCTGATCAGCGCAACAAGGCGCTGCCGCCTTAAGCGTATCATCAATCGCCAGACACAGGGTGGTGGCTTCACCATTTGCGGGTGCACCGACTTCCTGTGCCTGACCCGAATTCCAGCTTTGTTCGAATGACTCGTCCCCATGAATACCCGGTGCCTTGAAGTTAACGATCACCTCGGGACACTTACCGCCAGTTTTGCGCAGCCAGCAGCTGGAACATTCGGCGTTAGACCAGGCGCGCGTATCTGCCGCCACGCCCACGGTCCTTAACTCCAGGGGCTCACACAGCCTTGCGCCCTGCTCTGCACAGTGGGCTTGGGCTGCGGGAAAGGTAAGTGCCTGGGCCGTTGTTGCAGCGGGGCGATAGCAGGAGGGTGTTCCTGTGCATGAACAGACGCGGTGGTGGTAAGGCCTCGAAGGACGGCATTGCAGCAGAAGACTCCAAGCGTATCTTCGAAGTGACTGAACGTTCTATCAATTTCATGCAAGAACAGGTTGCGCCCGGCAAGCCCTTCTACCTGCAGGCTTCTCACTACGCCGTGCATCTTTCAATCTACTTCCGCGAGCAGACGCTAGCGCAAACCAAGCAATGGGAAATTGGCCAAAAGCACAACATGCCTGGCTTTGCCGCGATGACGACAGACCTCGATACCGGTGTTGGCCTCGTGGTGGAGGCTGCCGAAGCACTCGGGATTATGGACAACACCTACATCATTTTCATGTCTGATAACGACGGTCGCACCCAGGTTCCCGGCCAGACAGAATCCGAACTCACGCGCAATTATCCCCTGCGGGGTGGCAAGCAATCACTCTATGAGGGTGGCGTTCGGGTGGCGTTCGGGTGCCTTTCATTGTTATCGAGGCGGGCTCTAGCAGCCGAGTACCCGTCATTGGCACCGATATTCTGCCCACGTTGGCAGACTTTGCAGGCTACCCAAAAGCCCTGCCAGGCAATATTGACGGTGGCAGCATGAAACCGGTGCTGCTTGAGGGCGGCACAGGTGACGTGGCACGGGCCCGGCCTTATCTGTTCTTCCATCAGGGTGGTGTAAAGAAGCCCTATTCAGCACTGATCATGGGCGATTACAAACTGCTCACCAATTGGGACACGCAGACGCACTACAGCCAGCTGTTTAACCTGGCACGACATCGGCGAACTTAAAAACCTCGCCGAGCAGGAGCCCGATAAGGTCAAGGAGCTTAAAGCAGCCCTGGATGAGATGGTTGCGCTGACTGAGGGCGAAATCCGCAGATTCGACAAGAAGGCCGAGAAAGCCGCGAAGCCTAAAAAAATCAAGAAGTCTCAGAAGCTCGAATAAGCGCTATCGCGCGTAGGACAGCCCGCAGTTTGCCGGTGTGCTCAACGAACCTCGCAGTTTATCTGCACAGCAGTGATTACCTGCGCTCCCCAGGCACCTTGAAATTGTACTGAAACATTGGGTCACCCGTTTGGCTAGCGACCTCCACCCCCCGCGAAGTATTCCGCATCAACGCAGTTGGACTTTTTCATACAGTCATTTGGGCATGCTACGGGTACGTCAAACCCAGCCCATACTCCCAATAGCAGATCACTCCCACCAAAGAGTGCGTGGATGCCCACCCCTCGTCTACATGAACCCCTGATGACCGCTAATCCACAACCTCATTACAGATAATTTAATTATATATACACCGGGGA
>JBLFXU010000192.1:0-6256 GCA_047609575.1 Bacteroidia bacterium
TATTCTGCTCAAGACACTTGTTGAGCAGCATATTCGAGATGGGCAGCCGGTTGGGTCAAGCAGGCTGCGCGAAGTGGCGGGCCTGCCCGTCAGCGCGGCCACCATTCGCAATGTGATGTCTGACCTGGAAGACAAGGGTTACCTGCATTCGCCGCATACCTCCGCTGGCAGGGTACCTACTGCCATGGGTTACCGTTTGTTTGTCGACAGCTTGTTGCAGGTGCAGCCGCTAGACGACCGGTCCATGTCGGCCATGCGCGCGCAGCTTAATCCAGACAAATCTGCAACAGAGCTGGTGCAATCCGCTTCCAATCTGCTGGCCAATATCACTTCGCAGGCAGGCCTTGTGACCGTGCCTCGGCAGGATACCGGGCAACTGCGGCAGGTGGAGTTTCTGCCCCTGTCTGGCGATCGTGTGTTGGTGATTCTGGTTGTGAACGAGCGCGAGGTGCAAAACCGCATCATTCATACCCAGCGTCCCTTCAGTGAGGACCAGTTGCGCCACGCGGCGGCGATGGTGAACCAACGCTTCGCGGGTAGGCCCCTGCGCGAGGTCCAGGAACGCATTATTCGGGAGATGCAGGACGCGCGCAGCCAGATCGACGGCTACCTCGAAGATTCGCTGGATCTGGCTAGCAAGGCGCTGGATCAGGATGGCGGTAGCGAAGACTGTCTGGTGTCTGGAGAATCCCATTTGCTGGGTAATGCCACCGCCGAGGAAATGCTGAAACTGCGCGATTTATTCGACAGTTTTGAGCAGAAGAAGGATCTTTTGCACCTGCTGGAACGCTGTACCCGCGCGGAGGGTATCCAGATTTTTATTGGTGAAGAGGCCGGTTACGAGGTGTTCGGTGATTACAGTGTGGTCACAGCACCTTACAGCGACGGCGTGCAGACGCTGGGCGTACTGGGCGTGATTGGCCCCACTCGAATGGCCTATGAGCGGGTGATTCCTATTGTTGATGTCACGGCAAAAATGCTCTCTCGAGCACTGTCTTCCTGATCTTCTGAACCTGCTCAAAAGGCAGTGGCCACGCGGTCTGTACAATTCCTGAAAAAAACCCCCCCGCAACCCTTGAATTGGTTCTTGTGCGCCCCAATATTCTTGGCAAAGCTTTAGGCGGTGGCCCCCGTGCCCTCGCCTGTTTTAATTTACGCCCTTGATGGAGTTAGAGCGTGGCCGAGGAAAAAACAGGACAGTCGACTACCCAGCAACCCGATGCTCAGCAAGCTGAAGCCCAGCAAGCTGAAGCCCAGGAAGAGCTGGTGGAAGCCGGGACGCAGGATTCAGTAGGGGAAGGCGAAGAGCCTAACCTTGAAGAGCCTACCCTTGAAGAAGTGGTATTCCAGTTACAGGAAGAGCTTGTAGGCGCCCAGGATGCGGCCCTGCGTGCTCAGGCGGATGCTCAGAACGTACAGCGCAGGTCTGAGCAAGACGTTGAAAAGGCGCGCAAATTTGCTCTGGATCGCTTTGCGGCAGAATTGCTGCCGGTGGTGGATAACCTGGAGCGCGCACTGGAGGCTGCCTCAGGCGACGATGAGGCCATCAAGCCTATCGCTGAGGGTGTAGAGCTAACCCTGAAGAGCTTTCAGGACGTCCTGGCCAAATTCAATATCGAGGTGGTGGACCCTGAGGGTGAGCCCTTTGATCCCAATCTGCATCAGGCCATGAGCATGATCGAGAACCCCGATGTAGAGCCCAATTCCGTCATTGCCGTAATGCAGAAGGGTTATACCCTGAACGGCCGCCTGGTGCGGCCCGCGATGGTGATGGTGAGTAAGGCGGTGGGAGGTTAGTCAGTCGCCAGGATGCACTGCTGTGTGGGGTTTGTTGTAAGGCCCCGATTTCACGAGAAAGGCCCGGCAAGCGGATAAGAACCCCAAAAACCGCAAAAATCTATGAAATTACACGGTAAATCGCCCTAAAAACGGTTGAATCAGGCCGAAACAGGCCCATATAGAGAACAACGTTATTGCAAGTGGCGGCTGAACCCCGCCCAACATACTGGAGAAACACACATGGGTAAGATAATCGGAATCGACCTGGGTACGACCAATTCCTGCGTATCCGTCCTTGAAGGCGGCAAGCCCAGGGTTATTGAAAACATCGAGGGCGACCGCACTACGCCGTCCATCGTCGGCTATACGGAGGAGGGCGAGATTCTCGTCGGCCAGAGCGCCAAGCGCCAGGCGGTCACCAATCCTACGAACACGCTGTACGCGGTGAAGCGTTTGATCGGTCGCAAATTCAAGGACAAGGTTGTCCAGAAAGACATCAAAATGGTGCCTTATAAAATTGTTGAGGCAGACAATGGTGATGCCTGGGTTGAGGCCAGGGGTGAGAAGATGGCCCCTCCGCAGGTGTCTGCAGAAGTGCTGCGTAAAATGAAAAAGACCGCCGAGGAATACCTGGGCGAGCCTGTCACCGAAGCAGTCATTACTGTTCCGGCCTACTTTAACGACTCACAGCGTCAGGCCACTAAAGATGCTGGCAAGATCGCCGGCCTGGAAGTAAAGCGTATTATCAACGAGCCTACCGCGGCGGCTCTCGCTTACGGTATGGACAAAGCCAAGGGCGACCACACCATTGCGGTCTACGACCTGGGTGGCGGTACTTTTGATATCTCCATCATTGAGATTGCCGAGGTAGACGGCGAGCACCAGTTTGAAGTGCTTTCCACCAATGGCGACACGTTCCTGGGCGGTGAAGACTTTGACATGCGCCTGATCGAGTATCTGGCGCAAGAGTTCAAGAAAGAAAGTGGTATTGATCTCTACAACGATCCACTGGCCTTGCAGCGCCTGAAGGAAGCTGCCGAAAAAGCCAAGATCGAACTGTCCAGTGCACAGCAGACAGAGGTGAACCTGCCTTACATTACTGCGGATGCCTCCGGACCGAAGCACCTCGTGGTGAAGCTGTCTCGCGCCAAGCTGGAGTCGCTGGTTGAAGAGTTGGTCAAGCGTTCCATGGAGCCAGTCAAAACAGCATTGAAAGACGCTGGATTGTCTCCCTCTGAGATTGACGATGTCATCCTGGTTGGCGGCCAAACGCGCATGCCGATGGTACAGAAGCAGGTAGCGGACTACTTTGGTCAGGAGCCGCGCAAGGACGTGAATCCTGATGAAGCGGTTGCCATGGGCGCCTCTATCCAGGGCGGGGTACTGGCTGGCGACGTTAAAGACGTGCTACTGCTAGACGTGACACCGCTGTCTCTGGGTATTGAGACTATGGGTGGTATTGCGACACCGCTGATTGAAAAGAACACTACGATCCCGACTAAAAAGTCGCAGATCTTTTCAACCGCTGACGACAACCAGACTGCAGTGACCATTCACGTGGTACAGGGTGAGCGTAAGCAAGCCGGTGGCAACAAGTCTTTGGGTCGATTCGATCTGGCAGACATTCCGCCATCACCGCGGGGCATGCCTCAGATTGAGGTAACGTTCGATCTGGACGCCAACGGCATCCTGAACGTGTCCGCCAAGGACAAGGCAACCGGTAAAGAGCAGTCTATTCGAATCACGGCCTCCGGTGGATTGTCGGATGAGGAGATCGAGGGAATGGTAGCGGACGCCGAGGCTAACGCTGAAACCGATGCCAAGTTCGAAGAGTTGGTTGCAGCGCGAAATACGTGCGACGGCCTGGTCCACGCAGCGAAGAAGACCATTGAAGAAGCGGGCGAGAATGCTACCGATGACGAGAAGGCGGCGATTGAGTCGGCTATCACCGAAGCGGAAGACGCGCTGAAGGCGGACGACAAAGACGCCATCGACGCGGCAGCGGCCAAGATTACCGAGGCCACTGGCCCTGTGGCGCAGAAGATGTATGCTGCGCAGGCAGAGGAAGCCAGTCCTGAAGGTGCGGGCGCTGAGCAGGCTGAAGCCGGCGATGATGCTGTCGATGCAGAGTTTGAGGAAGTGAAAGACGACAACAAATAAGTTGTGATTGAGGTGGTGCCAGCGCTGTGCTGGCACTGTCAATTTCCCCGTAGCGTCATTCCCGCGACAGCGGTAATCCAGAGCAGTATCGACTGGGTTGCCACTCTCGCGGGAATGACGTTTTTGTGGGATGGATTGTAGAGATTTCTCAGGACGAATATGTCAAAACGCGATTACTACGAGATCCTCGGTGTCAGCAAGAGTGCTGATGATAAGGAGATCAAGAAGTCTTACCGCCGGGTGGCAATGAAATACCACCCGGACAGGAATTCTGATGATCCCAAATCCGATGACAAATTCAAGGAAGCCACCGAAGCCTACGAAGTGCTGATGGACGGCGAGAAGCGTGGAGCGTACGACCAGTACGGTCACGCTGGCGTGAACCCCAGTATGGGTGGCGGCGGGTTTGGCGGCGGCAACTTTTCTGATGTATTCGGCGATGTATTCGGCGATATTTTTGGCGGAGGTGGTCGTGGACGCGGTGGTCCACAGCGCGGTTCAGACTTGCGCTATACCCTGGATATTTCCCTTGAGGATGCGGTGCGTGGGACTACAGTGGAGATTCGCGTGCCGAGTCTCAGTAGCTGCGATACCTGCGATGGGTCGGGCGCCAAGAAAGGTAGCTCCCCAACGACCTGTGGTACCTGCGGCGGCGCAGGTCAGGTCCGTATGCAGCAGGGCTTGTTTCAGGTTCAGCAGACCTGCCCAACCTGCCGTGGCCGTGGTCGCAACATTACTGATCCCTGCGGTAGCTGCTATGGTCAGGGCCGCGTAGAAAAAACCAAGACACTGTCGGTTAAAGTGCCGCCTGGCGTGGATACCGGCGATCGTATTCGCCTGAGTGGTGAAGGAGAGGCCGGCCCGGACGGAGGTCCAGAGGGAGATCTGTATGTGCAGATGTCCGTGAAGAGTCACTCGATTTTTGAACGCGACGGCAAGAATCTTTACTGTGAGGTACCGATTACCTTTGCCGATGCGGCTCTTGGTGGCGAGTTGGAAGTGCCAACGCTCGATGGCAGGGTCAAGTTGAAGATTCCTGCTGAAACCCAGACGGGCAAGCTGTTTCGGCTGCGTGGAAAGGGTGTTAAGCCGGTGCGCGGAGGCAGCGTTGGCGATTTGTTGTGTCGCGCGGTCATAGAAACTCCGGTTAAACTGAACAAGGAACAAAAAGGCATGTTCGAAGCGCTGCGCGACAGTCTTGGAGAAGGTGGCGGTGGTCACTCCCCCAGGCAGAGTAGCTGGTTCGAGGGCGTGAAAAATTTCTTTGATGATATGAAGCCATGACAATACGAATTGGTATTACCGGCGCCGCCGGGCGTATGGGCAAAACGCTGATTGAAGCCATTGGTTTTACTGAAGGCCGCCTGATGGTTAGCGCTGCGCTGGAACAGCCCGGCAGCAGCCTGCTGGGAGCCGATGCTGGAGAGCTGGCTGGTGTTGGTCGCAACAATGTGACGGTTGTCAGTGATCTTGCCCAGGTGATTGGCGACATAGACGTGCTTATCGATTTCACCGTACCTGCGGCGACGGTAGCCAATGTAGCGCTGTGTTGTGATAACAACGTGGCAATGGTGATTGGTACCACGGGCTTTACTGCCCAGCAGCAGGCGACAATTGATACAGCAGCGCAGTCGATTTCTATCTGCAAAGCCACTAATTTCAGTACCGGCGTGAACCTCTGCTTCAAGCTTCTCGACATGGCTGCCCGCGTGCTGGGCGACGATGTTGATATTGAGGTATATGAAGCACATCACCGACACAAAGTTGATGCGCCTTCAGGCACAGCCCTGAGTATGGGTCAGGTTGTGGCGGATGCGCTGGGTCGCGACCTGGATAAGGTGGCGGTCTATGGCCGTGAAGGCCAGACCGGTGCGCGTGAGCGTGACACCATCGGCTTTGCCACTGTGCGAGCCGGCGATATTGTTGGCGACCACACCGTGACCTTTGCCGCTGAAGGTGAGCGCGTAGAGATTACACACAAGGCCTCCAGCCGGATGTCCTTTGCCCGCGGTGCCGTGCGTGCAGCCGGGTGGTTGGTGGAGCGCAAGGCCGGCATGTATGACATGCAGGATGTTTTGGATCTGAAATAACCGCCTCCAGGCCCGGTCGGGGCAGAGGGCAGCAATAGCTTTGCGGAGAGAATTTTGAGCGAACACATAGTCAATATCGACGAAACTAACGCGGCAGCGCTGCTCATTGAAGAGTCGCATAAGCGCCCAGTGGTTGTGGATTTTTGGGCTGACTGGTGCGAGCCCTGCAAGGTTCTCATGCCATTGCTGGAGAAGCTTGCGGACGAATATGCAGGTGCGTTGTTGCT
>JBLFXU010000193.1:0-6247 GCA_047609575.1 Bacteroidia bacterium
ATGGAGTGGCACCAGTTATGGTCAATTTCCAGTACCTCGAGCCCGGCCGTCAGCCACTGCTGCTTACGTCTGGCTAGGTCATCCATGTCCACCACATCAAAGGAGATATGATTGACATGGTCCGGCAAGCCAGCGGCTTTTGACAGGTTCGTCTCGGGATTGTCTGCGCCAGGAACATCATGCATTTCCCAGAATGCAATAAATTTGCTGTCGTCTTCCATACGGTAGAAAAAATGTTTGGCCCAGCCCCCTTGGGGGAATGGACCCACTTCTACCTTGACCAGCTCAAACCCCATAACGCCCTCGTAGAATGCGTGAATGGCGCCAATGTCGTTACAGGCCAGGGCCAAATGATGGTATCCCATGGCGCTAATCCTCCGTACTGTCGACGTTATTGTCGGCGTTAATGTCGACCTTAGTATCGACCATATTCATAACGTCGTCAGACCCGCCCTCGGGCGCGGCTATCTCAACAATACGCTCATCGACGTCATCGTATTCAAGACGCAGTGCTCGACTCATTACGGCGTGCATCTCATACAATGTTGTAATGTAAGTGAGTTCCAGAATTTCCTCGTCTGACAAATGTGCCTTGAGCACATCGAATATCCCGTCGGCTACCCGCCCACCTTCCAGCACCAGCGCATCGGTATACGCCAGCACAGCCCGCTCCAGCTCACTAAACTGGCTGGACACATTCCAGTGCGCGATCGCCTGAATCTTCTCCTCGCTCATACCTACCGAGCGACAGGACTTACAGTGCTGGGAATAGACAAACTGCGAACCTCGCGAGTAACCCGCTCGAGTCTGGCCCAACTCCCGCAATTGCGGGTCGAGTTTGCGCGCCGGGTCGCGATAAAACTGAAAACCTTCAATGGCATGCTTTAAACAATCAGGGACCAGTGCAAATACCGTCCACCAATCTCCCGGCGTCCCGGTTTCGGTACCGGGCTGGGCTACCGGATCGCGCTCACCAAACAGCATGTCGTACATCATGGTGGCGATGGGATCCGCCTCGGCGCGCGGTACCTGCCGTAATCGTGGCATGGCATTTTCTCCAGATTGTTATTGTGATTGTTGTTCTACAATACTATTTTTTAGGCGCTTCCACAGCCGTTGCCTGTAGAAAGCTGTGACGGCCTTCAGGCAATCACAGCACTCTGACGCAAGCGGGCGATCTCGGCTTCGTCCAGTTCCAACAAATCTGATAGCACCTCGTTTGTGTGCTGGCCCAGAGTGGGAGCCGGACTAAAACTCTCTTCATCGTTACGTGAAAGCTTGATCGGATTACCCGGGCCGCGGGTGCTTGCGCCATCGGGATGATGCAGCTCCACCACCATATTGCGGTGCTTCAGCTGCTCGTCACTTAATGCCTGGGAAAAGCTGTTCACCGGAGAGCAGGGTATACGCTGTTCTTCGAGCCGCTGCAGCCAATACGCGCAGGTGTTAGCGGACAGAATATCGTTGAGCTTCTGATTAATCATGTCTTTGGCGGCATAACGGCCAGGCTGGGTATCGTATACCGAATCGTCAAAGTCAGCGCACTGCACAACCTGTTTCAGGTTCTGCCAAAAATTGTCGGTAATCACCGATATAACAATGAAGCCGTCGGAACAACGGAAAGTGTCGTAGGGCACATGCACAAAGTGGCTATTGCCAATGGGGTAGGGGTCCTTGCCAGATAGAAAATGCATGGTCGCCATATAATTGAGCATAGAAACCTGACAATCGACCATGGCAATGTCTACATGCTGGCCGCTGCCGGATCGCTCTCGCTCATACAGGGCCGCCAACAAGCCCATCACGCCAAACATGCCGCCGCCAAGGTCACCAATGGGAATACCGGCTCGCACAGGATTGTCCGCATCTGAACCGGTGATGGACATACCGCCTCCCGCGGCCTGAGCAACCTGGTCGAACGCTGGTCTATTAGCACCGGGGCCGGTACTGCCAAAGCCCGTGATAGTACAGGTGATAATGCGAGGGTTGATTTTGCTCAGGGTTTCAAAGTCAATTCCCAACCGGTCAGGCACGCCAGCCCCGAAATTGCTGAGCACAATATCGGACTTCATGACCAGTTGCAGGAATACGTCCATCCCCTGCTCCGACTTCAGGTCGATCGCCACACTTTTCTTGTTGCGGTTCAGGGTAATGTAATAGGCACCCATGCCGTGCAGCGAGTTTTCGGGATCATCCGCGAGCAGTTTGCGGGTCCCTTCTCCCGCCAAGGGTTCAATCTTGATGGTTTCCGCGCCGAGGTCGGCCAGGATCATGCCGCCGTAAGGGCCAGACAGCATATGGGTCAGGTCGAGAATGCGTAATCCCTTCAAGGGTTTGTTCATGAGCAGTGTCTCCGTTGCGGGCGCCAAATGCGCTCACCTGGGTGCATTATTCCAGGGTATCCGGGGCAGCTTTGATCCATGCATTCCCACGCCCCGCGCAGTTCTTACAATAATGCGATAGGGTCAGGACAATACCAGCCGGGGCCACAAACGGCGCTATAAACAGGGCCATCTGCTAGGCTACCCACTAAGCTATCAACTACGATGGCATCAGCCCATGTAGTACTTGAGCACGGACAGCACGAGCATCAGGCCCACCAAGGGCATAATCCAGCGCGATAACCGCGACATTTTCTCGGGCTCGATGGGGCTACCGAAGCGTTCTAGCAGCACCACCATGAGAGCCACGCCGCCAAAAATAAACAGCAGTATCAGAACCAGATTATTCACTACTTCCTCCTGTCCAGCTCGCCGCCGTGCCGGCGCGCACACTGGCATACCATTGTACCGGGTTGTAAATCTCGCCGGATTCATCCAAAGACGGGTAGCGTAGTTGCCGCTCCTGACAAAAATCGCGCACCGCGGGATGACTACATACCAAGAACGGTCGCTCCAACAGTCGGTACCCATGCGCCGCTTCTCATAGAGACCCGCGCGCTGCCGCTGCAGTAGTTGCACAGCATACACGCACTGGAACCATCGAAAAGGCGCCTGCTCACCCCGACTGCCGACTCGGATCATCCAACTCGGAGGGCGCGGCGGAGCCGGCAAAAATTGCGCGTGCCAGACCCTCACTGAGATCGAACAGCGCCGTTGACGATACCTCGTAGCAGGATCGGCTGATATACCAGCGTCCCTCCAGGCGCACATAAGCGTCATCATAAAATCCACCCAACTGGGTGACGGTGCTCTGACGCGTGTCGATCAGGTAGTAATACAAGCCCCAGGTGGCAGTGGCGTTGTCTGCACCTTGCACGGTAATCTGTGGATTCTGGCCGTGGTGCATCTCTACAATGTGCGGTTGGCAGGCCAGCTCGGAAAAAATAGCGACCAACTCTTCACGGTCGGTGAAATCGCCTATGCGGCCATAACGAAGATCAATTTCACCGGGCGCAAAACACTCGCGCACACAGTCTGGTTGCTTGGTGTCACAGACATGAAAATAGCGGTACTTGAGTTGTTTGATCGCCTCGATCGCTTCGAGTCGATCGATACGTTGCTCCAGCGAATCAGCCACTTTTTATTCAGCCCGAGACTGGCTGATCTGCGCCTCTGACACTGCAGTCCAGATCTTTCATCAACCCGTCTTTCAGGCTGTAGACCAGGCCGTGGATCGACACATCCTGGCCCCTACCCCAGGCCTGCTTCAGAATGGTCGTGCCACAAACATTTGCCACCTGGGCCTGCACATTCAACTCGCACAATAGGTCCACCCGCGCCTCGTCACTATCAAGAGCATTCAGCTTATCCTGATGACGGTCCCGAACGTCTTTGACATTGCGCAGCCAGTTATCAATCAGGCCGTGCTCGGAATTGTCATAGGCCGACTGCACGCCGCCGCACCCATAATGACCGACCACCATGACATGTCGCACCTTCAGCACATCCACAGCGAACTGCAGCACGCTAAGGCAATTAAAGTCTGTGTGCGCAACCACATTGGCAACGTTGCGATGCACAAACACCTCGCCCGGATTAAGCCCAACAATTTGGTTGGCAGGTACGCGACTGTCGGAGCAACCAATCCACAGGTACTCAGGATTTTGCTGTGCTACCAAGCGGGAAAAGAAGCCTGGATCTGCAGACGTCATTTCCTTAGCCCAGGCGCGATTCGCTTCAAACAGCACCTCCAATTCATGATCAGACATACTTTTTCTACTTCCTTTCTGACGTGGCGACAACAATGCGATTGCCGCCTAAAGACTGGGCCTCAACAAGCGCCTGCGTTCCCTCGGATTCCATTTGCTGCGCCAGCTCCGCCACGTCAACCGCCGGATAGTCCTGCGGCTCCCAGCTCACAATGCCGATACAGATATTCACCTGCAACACGGCGCCACGACCATCGTCCATAGAAAAAGACTCGATATCGTCACGCATGCGCTCTGCTATGTCCTGTCCGAGCGCTTCACCACTGCCAGGCAGTAATATTGCAAAGCGCGCCCTGCCCAGTCGAGCAAGCATATCGGTAGCGCGCAGTGCAGAGGACAATCGTTCAGCGATTTTTTTAACGGCAAAAAGGCTTCGACGCTTGCCGTAGTTCTCATAGAGATCATCGTACTCGTCGATTTCAATAATCAGCACAGAGAGGGGCTGCTCTGCGCGTCGAGATCGGGCAATTTCCCTGGCGATATCTTTTTCGAAACCGCGCAGGTTACTGATCTGGGTCAGGGGGTCTAGCATGGTCAGTTGAGAAATCTGTTGCTGACTAACGGCCAACTTGAATACGGAGGAGATCACTGCGCCAAGATGGGCCAGCAGAGCCTCCTCTTCCTCGCCGAACTTCAGGCTATCTTCTTTTAGGCCAAGGTGCAGGCTGCCTATCATGCGCCCGCCATCCATCAACGGTATTAATAGGGCCAGATCGATCCCGTGCTCTGACTTCAATACCTCAAACATGCGGCTATCAGTTGCGTCCACCAACAGGATATCTGGCTCTAACTCGTACAGCTCCTGCATCGGGTATATATCGTGCATCAAGCGAAGGTACTGACCATATCGTTCGGCACCACGAATCAACGTAGAGAGAACGTCTTCCGGGTCAAACAACCACAGTTCAGAAATCTGGAAAGAGAAATGTCGGGGCATGGAGACAAGCAGGATTTCCAACAGGGCGGCAAGATCAGGCGCGTCCAGCAGCATATGCTCTAGCTGCTGTGACTGCAGGTAAAGGTAGCGATTAATGGTGACAGATTCGCCCAGACGGCGTTCTGCCAGCTCCGATCCGGACTCCGCAGGCGGCGCGCCGTCTATTTCCTCTCGCCCCCCACTAACATGTATTTCTTCGGCCATTGTCCGAACCCCTGTCGTCGCTTTTAGTTGCTTACACGCGCTATTGAATCGCTTTTCTTCTTATTTGGCCAGCAAGTGTATGCGCCCTATACTGGCGATGCAAACCGCCCAAAGGAACTTTCGTATGTCCCCCGCCCTGCCCCGTACCATCACGCGCAAATTGGAGCAGACCCTTGCTCAGTGGCGGCACTGGCACTGCGAGCCGGCCCTTGGCGAAGCACCGAAGATCATCGATATCCTCACTGGCGGTATCAGCAATTACTCAATACGCGTGGCGTCTGGGCAGGACTTTGTGGTGCGTATCGACGGTATCAGCCCCACTCAAATCGGCCTAAACCGACAGGGCGAGTATCGCACTCTGCAGGACGCCCATCGTGCTGGCCTGGCCCCCTGTCCGCGCTATTTCAATCCGGACCTTGGCAGCCTGGTCTGCGACTTTCTGCCACCCGACGATGCCCCAGAGCAGCAAAGCTCATCGGTCGCCGCCCTGTTGCGCAGCATTCACGACCTACCCGCACGTCGGCACCGGCTGGATCACTCCGAGCGCGCGCTGCGCTATGAGAAGATTATTCAACGCAAGGGCAGGCAGCTGAACACTGAGCTGCTCGCTAGCCGCGAGCAAGTGCGCGCACTTCTCCAACAATTGAACGATGACGGCAGCGACGAGCTCGTGCTTTGCCACAATGACCTGTTACTGGCCAACCGCCTGCCAAGCGGCGGCCAGCTCTGGGCCATCGATTGGGAATACAGCGCCATGGGTAGCCGCTGGTACGACCTGGCCGTCACGATCGCCGGTGATGCACTCAATAAAGAACAGGCAACGTTACTAGTGGAGAACTACCTGGGCCGGGATGGCAGTGCGCAGGAGTGGCAGCAACTGCACAGCTGGGGCTGTGTGTATCGCTACCTGGAACTGCTGTGGTATCTAGCTAGTGACCCCCCTGACGAGAGTCTTG
>JBLFXU010000194.1:0-6234 GCA_047609575.1 Bacteroidia bacterium
TAGTCTGCTGCTGGCGTTAGCAGCAGACCGGGGGTTCTACAGTTTTCTCGCTGCGGACTATCTGAAGACGGCTTATGCGTTCAATTCACGCCCACCCTTGATGGCACAGACGCCGCACCTTAAGGCGCTCCCCGCTGTGCGCAGGATAGGCGAGTTGCATTATCACAAGGAGCGTAACCTCGCCCACTCAGAATGGGCCAAAGTGTTGCGCGATGCGCCGGATGCAGAGCGCCAGGAAGAGCTGGCGCACCTGGCCTCTGGAGAAGGCTGGCACCGTATGGCCATTGATGCCGCGAACCGTGCGCGTGCCTGGGATGTGTTGGATTTACGTTTTCCTACGCCCTATCAGGACGTCTTTACCGCCCACGCCGCCCTGCAGAAAGTGCCCAGTACGGAGCTGATGGCCATAGCGCGACGCGAGAGTGCGTTTTTCCCCGAGGCGCGCTCTACGGTAGGTGCCAGGGGGTTGATGCAGATTATGCCTGCCACTGGCGCACAGGTAGCGAAGAAAATCGGACAAAGCCACCGCACAACGGATTTGTATGAGGTGGACCACAATGTGCTGCTGGGCAGTACCTACTATCGTCAATTGCTGGATCGCTATGACGCTAACCGCATCTTTGCTCTGGCGGCTTACAATGCCGGCCCGCACCGTGTTAATCGATGGCGCAGCGCGGCCGGCAGTGAAATACCCATCGACCTGTGGATTGAAACTATTCCTTTCAAAGAAACGCGCGAGTATGTGCAGGCGGTGCTGGCCTACAATGTGGTGTTCCAGTACCTGATCGGGGATACTCACAGCCTGTTGACGGTCAAAGAGCGACAAGCTCGCTACTGATCTGCCGCAGGGCAGGTTCCAGGCTCATGTTTTCCAGCGACAGATTGACCAAAACTAGATTGTCCAGAGACAGGTTACCCAGGTACAGAACATGCGCGATACCCGCCCCCTATTGCTGCACAGCGATTTCCCGCCCGTCCATCGCGACAGTATGGACACCTTGCAGATCAATCTTGGTTACCTGTGCAATCTCAGCTGCACGCACTGCCATGTCAATGCGGGGCCTACCAGGACCGAGTTGATGGACCTGGCCACCGTAGATCAGGTGCTGGAATTGGTGCAAAAATCTGGCGTGACAACGCTGGATCTGACCGGCGGTGCACCTGAAATGAACCCCCATTTCCGCTATCTGGTGCGAGAGGCGCGTAAGCAGGGCGTCACAGTGATAGACCGCTCTAACCTGACCATTCTGTTTGAGCCGGGCCAGGAAGATCTCGCCGAGTTTCTGGTTGAGCAGGGCGTGGAGATTACCGCCTCATTGCCCTGTTACCTGGAGGACAATGTTGAGGCGCAGCGCGGCAAGGGTGTATACGCCGACAGCGTAAAAGCGCTGCAACAACTGAACGCCCTGGGTTACGGCGATACGTTGGCACTCAATTTGGTCTACAACCCAATTGGCGCTGTTTTGCCGCCACCACAGAAACAGCTGGAGGACGACTACCGGCGCGAACTGGGCGAGCGTTTTGGTATTCGTTTTAATGCGTTGTTCACGCTGGCCAATATGCCGATCAGTCGTTTTGGTGCAGTGCTACTGGCCCAGGGCGAGTACACCCAATACATGCAGCTGCTGCGTGACAACTTTGCTACGGCCAACCTGGAAACGGTGATGTGTCGCAACCTGGTGAGCATCGATTGGCAGGGTTACCTGTACGATTGTGATTTCAACCAGATGCTAGACCTGCCAATAAATGAAGGGCGCAGGCATATCACAGATCTTCTGGCTGGCCTGGAATTGGCAGGCAGTGCCATCACCACCGGCGAGCATTGCTTTGGCTGCACCGCAGGGCAGGGCAGTAGTTGCGGCGGTGCCTTGGGCAGCTGATGGCCGCTTCGGTCAGTTTCGTTATTCCCACACTCAATGAGGCGGCGCACATAGAGGCGCTGTTAGCCCGGTTGCGTGTGCGATTCGCAGAGGCCGAGTTACTGGTGGTGGACGGGGGCAGTACAGATGATACGGCAGCGCTTGCCCGGCACCAGGGCGCTCGCGTGCTCAGCAGTGCGCCCGGGCGCGCCTTACAGATGAATATGGGAGGTGAGGCTGCCTCGGGTGACACCGTGTTTTTTCTGCACGCTGATAGTTTTCCAACCGTTGACGCTGACACCCTCGAGGCCTATCTGGCAGATGCGCCGCAGTGGGGTTTTTGCCCGGTACGCCTCAGCGCAGACGCACTCGCCTATCGTGTTATTGAGTGGTTTATCAATCGACGTTCGGCGTTGACCCAGGTGGCAACCGGAGACCAAATGCTGTTTATACGGCGTGATCTGTTTACCCGTACGGGCGGTTTTGAGGCCCTACCCCTGATGGAAGACGTGGCGTATAGCAAACGACTGCGTCAGATTGCCACCCCGCTGATTCTGTCCGAGCCGGTGCACACTTCCAGCCGACGCTGGGAGCAGCAGGGCGTTGTGCGCACGGTGTTACAAATGTGGGGCCTGCGACTGGCGTACTGGTGTGGTGTGTCTCCAGCGCGACTGCAGCGACATTACTATGGTTCCTGATAGGACTCCTAACATGGCAACGGAGACGGCTCCCGAGCAGGCCTCGCTGTTGATTATTCAGTTCGCGCGGGAACCCCAGCCCGGCCATGTGAAGACGCGCATGCTTGGGAGTCTGTCGCCGGGCCAGGCCTGTGAGCTGCACTGCGAGCTCACAGAGTGGACATTGCGGCAGCTATTGGCCTGGGGACAGGGCGATGTAGAGCTGTGTGTTGCCGGTGATTGCGAGCACCCGTTTTTTGAAGAGGCCTGCAGTTTGGGAGCGGTGCGGCTCTCCACACAGTCATTAGGGAATCTGGGTCAACGCATGTATGCGGCGATGCGCTCGGGTTTGTCGAACTATGAACGGGTTCTGCTGGTGGGCAGTGACTGCCCAGGTATTGACCCTGTCTATCTTGCCTGCGCCATGGACGCGCTGGACAGCCACGAGTTGGTGCTCGGGCCAGCGCATGACGGCGGCTATGTCCTGATCGGCGCCCGTAGTATCAATCCAGTGTTGTTTCAAGGTGTTGATTGGGGCACAGAGCAGGTGTTCGCGCAGACGATAGAGCGAGCGGAGCAGGCGGGTAAAAGCTGGTTTGTATTGAAAACGTTGTCGGATATCGATCGGCCCGAAGATTTGCCGCTATGGCATGCGATCAGGGAGGCTGGTGCATCCGCACAAGGCGGTGAATGAGGTTGCTTGGCACGGCTGACAGACGGGTTATCGCATGGATAGGCGTACCTACCTAGCGATTAACCTGCCTGCCTAACTATCAACCGCTGCCGACCAATCGATATTAGGCGCTGATAGCGGCGTGTTCTTGCGGCTGTTCTACGCTGCCACCGGCGCGCTGATGCATCAGCCAGGCAATTGCAGTGCAATAGCTCAGGTTGGTTTGCAACTCACTGTCGGGATCGCGCAGGAAGGCCCTTTGACTGGCCAATCCCCTGATTCTGCTCGCAATATCTGGATTAAAAGCCAGATAGCGGTCCCAGAGATCGCGGTGTTGCTCAGCGGTGATGTGGAATAGCCCCAAGCCGTCTTTGCGGGCTGCAAATAGCCCCAAATCCGGTGCATTAACTGCGGCTTCCAGCAGGAACGCTTCGCAAGCGGGCGTCCATTCACCCAGGTACTCCAAGGTTGGTTTTATAACCTGATCTCTCAGATGCTCTGCCGTTACGTACATAACCCACTCCCTCGCAGGGATGACTAATCCGTAAGATACTGCGTTTTACTATTATTGATTGTGGCCTGGTTATCGTTGACGCCTTTTGGGAGAAGGCACCCAGTTCGCGTCATTTCCCTGCTCACAACTAACTTTTTAACACAATGATTGAATAAATCCAATGAAAATAAGAGTTTAACCCTGTTTACTCGAAAATAGTTTGCAAAGAGCATGTAACTGAAGCTGATAGGGCTCCTCGATGGCCCACATGGCACCCCCGATGCTGGGAAACATCGGCTCAATTTCGTCGAATTGAAATAGAACTACCTCGAAAGGTAGCTTAAGTGTCAGCCGCCTGCGATCTTGACGGTGTAGCCGCGTTTTTCTAATTCTTGTTTCAGTAAACTCCTCTGGTCCCCCTGTATTTCAACCACATCTTCTTTAAGGGAACCGCCCACACCGCACTTTTTCTTCAGCGCCTTGGCCAGAGATTTTAGTTCGGCGGGGGCCAGGGGCAGCCCCTTGATCAGGGTGACCTCTTTGCCGCCGCGCCCCTTACTTTCGCGGTGCAAGCGCACAATGCCATCGCCAACAGCGGCAGGGCGATCTGCGCCACAGACACAAGCGGCGACCGCTCGATGACATTGGGGACAAAGGCGTCCAGCATCCGTTGAGTAGACTAGTCCGCCGTTACCGCCCTTCTTTGCCATGTCGATCTCCGTGTATTTCTTGCAGGCGGGCAGTATATTAGGCGACCGTTTTTAACGCACCCAGATTCAAGGAGTCTTTCCCGATGAGTGACGAGGCCAATGGTTTGAAGCAGCAGATAGAAGACCTGCAGGGTCAGTTGGCCTTTCAGGAAGATGCCATGGAGCGCCTGGATAGTGCCCTGGCCAGCCAGCAGCGAGAGATTTTACTACTGCAGAGACAGGTGGGGTTACTGGGAGAGCGCATCAAGGCCCATGCGGAGCAGGGAGTAGGGGGGCCTTCAGGGAGTCCTGCGGACGAAAAGCCACCGCATTATTGAAGCTTGCGCCTGGCAGGCCCCCATCCTTTTCGATGATGTTCCTCGCTTTCTTTGCAGCCTTTTTTCCAGGCTGCTTTCCGGCAATGGCTCACTTTGAAATCAAGAGCCGTTACCCGGGAGTGCGAGAGCTGGCGTGTTACCGGGGGCGTCTGGCGACAGGACGTCGCCAGTCGAGCCTGTACAAGGATGTACGCTTTTTGGTGCGGCAGGCGTCCCTGGTCCCCGGTAACACGCCAGCTCTCGTGCTCCGTAGCGTTGTGCTCCGTATTCCGTGCCCCATGGATATTTTCAAACTGAGCCACTACCTTCTTTCCAGAGTTCTTCCCAGATCATCCGAGGCTGGTTAGAATTGACCGTTTACGCCTCACACATTCAATAATCTTAGAGACACCTTCACGGAGCACACATTTATGTCGGAAAGCGCATCCAAGGACACGGCTGAACAGGCGGAGTTTCGCCAACATTGCCGCGACTGGCTGAAGGACAATACGCCGGGCGAGCCGCCCGTAAGATTGCCCCTGTCACCACTGGAGATCATGACCGAGCCGCAGCTTAGCTATCTGCAGGACTGGCAAAAGGCCGCCTATGACGCCGGTTTGATTGGCTGTGACTACCCCACGGAATGCGGCGGTGGCAGTCGCAACGACTGTCAACGGGTTGCCAATGAAGAGATGATCCGCGCGCGCACACCGTTTCTGCCGAATGTTATCGGCATGGGAATGGCGGCCCCCACCGTGTTTTATCACGCACAGGACCAGCTCAAAGAGCGCCTCCTGCCGCGCCTGTTTTCGGGCGAGGACATCTGGTGCCAGGGCTTCAGTGAGCCCGGCGCGGGATCGGACCTGGCCAGTGTGCAGACCTTCGCAGAGAAAAAGGGCGACAAGTGGGTCATCAATGGACACAAGGTGTGGACGTCGCTGGCGCATTTTGCGGAATGGATGATTCTGCTGCTGCGTACCGATCGTTCGCACAAGTATGACGGCCTGACCTACTTCGTTGTGCCCATTCGTAGCGCCCTGGGCAAGGGCGTCACCGTGCGACCTTTGATCAAGATCACCGGTGAGACGGGTTTCAACGAGGTGTTGTTCGAAGATCTGGAGGTGGATGACAGTTACCGCCTGGACGATGTCGGCAAGGGCTGGCAGGTCGCCATGACTACGCTCGCACACGAACGTGGTGCCGGCGAAAAGGTGACGCCTAGATCTGGCGGCCTGAAAAGCGCGTCCACGCATGCAACCAATTCCACTAGCCTCATTGAGCTGGCGCGCAACACGAACCGTGGCGGTAAGCCTGCGTCCGATGACCCGCTGATACGCGATCGCATTGTGCAGCAAATCATCCGCGAGGAAGGCTTGAGTCAGAACCAGCGTCGAGCACGGGTAACCGCCCTGCAGGATCACCCCGCGCGGTTGATGTTGCAAAACAAACTACTGGCCAGCGAAATTACGCAAGACACCGCCGCCCTTGCGGTCGAAGTGGCCGGCGCCAGTGCGTCGCTTTACCTG
>JBLFXU010000195.1:0-6208 GCA_047609575.1 Bacteroidia bacterium
TGTATCGGATGCCTGATAGGCCTCTTGGGCCGCTTTGGGGTCCATGCGTCCCGCGCCCTGGTCGCCGGAACGGCTGTTAAATTCTTCGGTGGCTTCCTGGTCAAAGAAGGTGCCCATACGCTTCATCATTTCGCGGGCGTACTCAAGCCACCATTGGTCTGCGGCCGCGTGAAACTTGCTGTCCATATAAGGCTTGTAGCCATCCGGGAGGGCGCCCGCGTGGCAGTCGGAACTGATCATTAATATCTTTGACATACTATCCTCTGAACTCGTCTCTGAACTGAATGGCACTTACTTAAGCCATTAGAGCGGCGCCAAACCGAGCATAGCTTGTCGGGACTGGGTCTGCCCCTGTTTATGGGTACGCCGTAAATAGATACATGTAGGCTCGCCTCGCGGATGGCCGCCCCGACCCTCCATGGCCTCAGGCGGTCCCGTCAAGCTATGCTCGATTTGGCACCTACGCGCTCTGATTCTGCTTAAGTAAGTGCAATGTGTCTCTGAACTCTTCTTTGAACTATCAATGTCCTGAGTGGAAGTGTAGGGGAGAGAAGGCCACGCAGACAAGCTGGTAAGTGGCGCTGCGGGCCACTAAGCTATGCTTAATTGAACTGCTTGGAGAAAAGTACATGTCAGCAGCAAAACCTGAGACATCCCCGACCCCGATACGCGCAAACCTTGGATTTGTCCGTCCCGACCAGGTGGTGGAGGACTTCGATAATCGCGGACTGAAGCGGGCGATCACTCGGCCCATCGATTCCGTGTTTGAGAGCCAGTTCGAGTATCGCGAATGTGAGCTGAACGATTGGTCAGCGGCGGGGCGTGAATCGCTGGACCTGCCGTCTATGGGTTTTGAGGCAATTGATCTGTCTCCCCATTCGGAGCTGCAGGAATTGCTGGCAACTTGTCGGGCTGCGTCAGAGATTACTCCCGACCAGGCCAGGCGCCTGCGCAGATATCTAACCGGCTCGACTTTTCCCTTGGCCGGAGGCAAGTGCCTCAAGTTCCTGAACATTGCACCTGAAGGCCTGATTATGCGCAAGGGTGGCCCCAATGGTCTCAAGATCGAGCAGGAACTGAGTGATACCAATAGCCAGGACGTGGCCCTGGCTATTCACGCGGACCAGGACGTGCACGGTACGCCTCTGAAACAGCTGATGCGTGGTTATGCACCGCGACTATTCAGGCACCAATCACCTGATGGCGCCAATCGCTTGTCGCCTATGGTGCTGGTCAATCTCTGGATACCCTTGCAACAGATCACCCGTCCACTCACGTTGATGGATAGGCGCACTCTGAAGGCGCGCGAGCAGCAACTGCGCTACGCGCTGCCGACGGAGTCCTTTCTCGATCGCAGTGAAGACATGCGATTCAACGATATTTGGACGGTGCTGCACGATGAGCAGCAGGCCTGGTATTTCAGCTCCGAGATGTCGCATGACCAGGCTTATGTTTTTGATACTCTGGGTGAGCCACACGGCGCGACCTTACTACCAGGCGAGGCGACGGCGGAGTATTACTATCTGCTTTTGGAAAAGCAGGTTGAGCAGATGCACACAGACGAACCTGTTGCTGTACCGATAGATGTACTAGCAGGAGATCCGCCACCGCTCCCGGATGTGACCACCTCTGCCTTGCGTGAAGCGGTGACATGCATGGCGGCGCTGACCGCCTCAGTGCCCTCCGGCGAGGCTTCGCAAGAAGAGCAGCAGTCTTGGCTTGATGCAGCTGAAACGGCACTGGAGACGATGGTGCGAAAATCTATTGAGATGCGGGTTGTTGCGCTACTGCTGCCCAATCGGTGGCCTTTCAATCGTGGCATGACACAAAGCCACTGATTGTTTTGCAATTGGAATGCACTCAGCATAGATACAGCATGTGCTAATTATTGGGTTCGTCTGGAGTGACGCTTACCTAAGGTACTTAAGTAAGTGCAATTGGGGTTAGTAAAAAACGCGCTAGTTGACAGGGTAAGGCTTGCCCTCGAAGACAGTTCCCCAGATTGGAATCGACTTGATCTTCCGTGGCGCAACCTCATAAGGACTCTGCTCCAGAACGGCGAAGTCTGCCTTTTTGCCCGCGCGGATAGAGCCGATTTCATCTTCGTATCCCATGATCCACGCGGCATCAATGGTGATTGCGCGCAACGCCGCATCAACGCTGATTCTCTCACTGATGGCATTGAGATTGCCGTTGATAGTAATGCGATTCACCGCATTGTCTACCAGCGTGAGCGGCTCCAGAGGTGCCATGGGGCAGTCGGAGTGCAGCGCAAAGGGAACCCCCAAACGTTCTAGTGAGCCCAGTCGTACCATCTGCCGACCACGGTCTTCGCCCAGCCACTGTTCACTGTAAATATCGCTGAGCAGATACTGGTAGTAGGGATTGGCAGACACCACCGCTCCCAGCGCCTTGAGCTGTCGGTTCTGGTCTTCTGTGGTGTAGGCGAAATGTTCCAGGCTGGTGCGATGGTCGGTCCGGGGGGTGTTGTGCAGCAGCGTGCGCAGTAGTGTGATAAACGCAGTCGCACTGGCATCACCATTGGTGTGCGCGTGCAATTGATAGCCGGCGTCCCAGAATGCCTGGGCCCATTGCTCTGTAGTAGCAGCAGGAACCAGCCACTCGCCTTCATGTCCATCCATGTAGCCTGGGAAGCCGAACTGGGATAGTCCGGAAAAAACCGCGCCGTCCAGCATCAGTTTGAAACGTCTGTCTACGGTGACTCTATCGGTATTGCCTGCGCGCCAGCT
The DNA here is from genome assembly GCA_047609575.1 of Bacteroidia bacterium. Taxonomy (GTDB): domain Bacteria; phylum Pseudomonadota; class Gammaproteobacteria; order Pseudomonadales; family Halieaceae; genus Marimicrobium. Next base: position 2,751 of record JBLFXU010000195.1, read on the forward strand.
GTCTATCTCAGCCATGGCATCGGGAATACTTTTACCACGTGCCAGAAAGTCAGTGATAATCGGCGTGAGAATAATGCGAACCGGCGGTTGCGCATCTGTCACCACTTTGCGGATCATGGCAATCTCCAGACCAGGATTGCCGAACACACCCGTGCCCATATCCAACGCCGTGGTGACACCGCCGCGAAGCATCATAGCCAGCAAGTTATGCAGACCCTTGCCGTAGCGTGCCGGCTCGAACAGAAACCCCATGCGAGGTAAAACTTGTATAGCACCGGCCTCGCTGAACAGTCCGTTCTCCCAGTCGACGCCTGCCTGTCCGGCGATGTCTTTTGAGATACCAAGCGCAGTGATTGCCGCGTCGTTCAATATCAGTTCATGAAAGGAACGATGCCAGAGAATCACGGCTTTCTCTGGAAAGAGGGTGTTGAGTTCCTTGCGGCCAATGTCGCCGTGCCACAGCGGATGATAGCCCCAGGTGACAAAAGGGACTTTTGCGTCGGTGTGTTTGGCGCCCCAGTGCTGCAGAAGCTGTGTGTACTCCTGCGGTGTACTGGCCGCTGCGAAATCCCCGGTAGGTAACGACCATTCATCCGGCGCAATGATCGGGAACTGCGTAATAACCGCTGGCAGGGAAGGGTGCAAGTGTGGATCGATAAAGCCGGGCATCAGTATTTTATCTTCGAACTGGCGGTCTATTGTCGCGCCGCGCTGTTTGATCCAACCCTGCAGCGAGTCCAGACTGCCGACTGCAACGATACGCCCCTGGGCCACTGCCACCGCCGTCGCCTCCGGCAAGGCTGGTTCCATCGTAATAATCTTGCGTGCAGTATAAATGGTCAGTTCGGCGGCCGTTGCTGGCAGCGCTAGAGTCAACAGACAAGTGAGGCTCAGCAGACGTGTAATGTGCGTAGCGAGAAACTTCATGACTGTTGCGGTTCCCGCCACATGAGCCACAGCGGCGGCGCGGAAGCTGCAAAGCGAATTTGGCGTTGCACCTTGAAGCCGTGGCCCTCGTAAAATGGTAGATTCTCTTCTTTTGAGTTTTCCAGGTAGGCTGGCACACCCTCTTCGTCGCAGCGACGCAATAACTCCGTGATCAGTTTTGTACCAAGGCCCTGACCTTTACCGTGCGGCACTACACCAATGGCGAACAGGTAGTAGTGGGGCGTCTTTGGGTGATAGCGCTCTGTTTTCAGTCCGCTGAGCAGCATACGGTACAGGCCCCTCATGCCGCCAAATGATAGTATTTTCCACGCTTGCGACGGGCCCATGGGCCACTTGAGTTTTTGCTTTGGGCCAAGCCAGCAGGCGGCGCCATTCCCGTCCGGATCGATATAGGTGAGGCCGTGCGGTACCAATACCGGTAGCGTGAACTCGAAGAAAGGTAGCAATGATGCGGGTCGGTTGAGCGACCAGTTGATGACCGGGTCGTCGTGAAAGGCTTCTGCCAGAATTTGTGCGGCGTACGCTTCGTTGGCGCTGTCTACCGGTTGGAATTGCATGCGGACTCCTGTTGCGGGCGATGTCTGAGGCGTTCAATACCAACGAGTGCCTGACGTTGATGGACCTTAGCACAGCGCACTGTACCGAGACATGTAGCAATCTGCGCCTCGCGATTATTCGCTGAGAATGGGCGCTTCTTCAATGTGTAACTGTTGCTCAAGGGCGGCGATAATGTAATGCGCTGTATCCGCACGACTAATATCCCCTACCGTCACGCCGGTGATGTCAGTGATCACGCGGTAGCTGCCTGTGGGCTCGTCATCTGTCAGGAACCCGGGCCGCAGTAGTGTCCATTGCAGCTGGGAGGCGCGCACCATCACTTCCTGTTTTTCCTTGTCTTCGTAGATAGTGTTCAGTGCCAGCGGTTGCAGAATGTTATCGTAGAAAAAGCTGCCATGCCCGCGGGTTTCAGCAACGCCAATACCGGTAACTGTGAGCAGGCGATCAACGCCGTTTGCAGTCATACCCGCCAGTACATTGCGTGCGCCTTCTGAAAACAGACTCACCGGTTCGCGTGTTGGCCCCATGCCAATGCTGATCACCACGGCATCTTGCCCTTGCACTGCCGTGTTTGTTGCACTGGCATCGAGAATGCTGCCAGGGAACAAGGTGAGGGACGGGTGCTCAAGGCCGGCTTTATCCGGCGCGCGAGACATCATGGTGACCGTATGCCCCCTGGCCAGTGCAAGCTTTACCGTCTCCAGCCCAATGCCGGCGCTGCCGCCAATGACCAGAATATTCAGCAGTGCTGGCGGTGTATCCGTTAGCTGTGGTGCAGCCGCGCCAGCTTTTATGCCTTCTTGATTGCCTGGAGAGCAGGCACTGAGCATGCAGATCAGTGCCATTATTAGTATGGTATTCAGGCCAGGATTCGCCCGATGAGTTAGCTGCATTTCTGCTCTCCCGCGCACATAGACCGTTACGCTGTTAAATAAAGGGTGTCCGAGTATGTTTCATTCACGGATGACGCGTTGCATGAAATTGATTATCTGCTCAATCGTTTCAGTCGGATACAGCGCGAATGCAGCAACGTGACTGCCCCAGCGCTTCTTCCAAGCGAGGCGGGCATCGTTGGACTGAGCTGCCGGAGCCATCCACAGCTCTGCCCGCGAGTTCTGCGCCGCAAGAGATTCTGCGTAGGGCGCCCGGGTGACAGGGTCAGCGGGATCTTGCATTACGAGAATTGGCACATCCAGCGCTGCCGCCAAGTGCAGCGGTTGTTCCTCGCCGCCGGGAAAGCCGTAAAACGTGGTGGCTGCCCAGGCGCTGGGCGCGGTAAGTGCCGGTGGCAGACCGCTGCTGGCCCATATCGCCTGCTGTAGCGCGTCTTGTGTATCCAAGAGACTGTCCAGAAGGATCAGGCCATCTACTTGCGCACCCTCGTGTATCGCACGGATCGCAGTAGCGCCCCCCATAGAGATGCCCATCAGGAAGATCGGCCCAGGAGATGGTTTCTGTCTGGCCCATGCTACTAGTGCAGCTGCATCGTGCTGTTCGGTGCGGCCGAACTGAATGCCATGGTCATCAGCGCCTGATTCACCGTGATTGCGCAGGTCTATGGCGGCTACGGATACCCCACGTTCGACTATTGCGCTGTAAAACTCCAGGGCTTCGAAATACCGACTATTGCGGTTGGAGCTGCCGCCGTGCAAGAAAAGCAGGGTAGCGATGGGCTGCTTGGCAGGAATCCACCAGCCTTTAAGCGCGATATTTGCGTCGGCGGGCCTGAGTTCGAAATTCTCGTAGGCTAATCCGACGTCGGCCGGAGACGTGTCCAATACGGTGCGTGCAGCGAAGCGCACCTGCGTGGGAATTTCCACCAGTGCAATATAGGCAAGCGCAATAACGGTCACTGCCAGAAGAATTACGAGGAGTCGTTTCACGGTGGTGTTTCCCTGGAGCTGTTGGCCCACATGGTAAACACCCGGTGGACTTGCAACAAGCGACTATTT
>JBLFXU010000196.1:0-6180 GCA_047609575.1 Bacteroidia bacterium
ATGTCCCCGAGGATTATGTGCATCGTATAGGCAGAACGGCGCGCGCCGGCCAGGAAGGTAACGCCATATCGCTGGTCTGCGTTGATGAGCTCAAACTACTCAAAGATATTGAACGACTACTTCGCATTGACATCGAGAAGGTCCATCTCACAGGCTACGACGTAGACCCAAGCATCAAGGCTGAACCTATTCGTAACGGTGGTGGTGGCGGTCGCAATAACTCGGGCGGTCGTGGCAAGTCACAAGGTAGAGGCCAGGCAAGAGCCAGTAGCGGCAGGCCTAGTGGCGGGGCCGGCAATAACCGTCCTCGAGCCAGAGTAAGCAGCGGCAATAGGTAAAACGGCTAACAAGCCAGAGCGCACCTTCCAAGCCTGGTCTTGCTAGATAGCCCGCGCAGCAAGCAGTTGCAGCGGCAGGATTCCTGCCGCTGTTCAACTCGATATCTGGCACGATTCCAGGCACCAGGCCAACAAGCCGTTTTCATTAAGAGCTGCACTCTCTCTGCTCTACTTGTCTAGAATTCGTAATCCAACCAGCTGCAGATCGCTCTACAACGTGATTTTTCTATAAGTGGTCGCGCGATTTCGGGCGCGCCCGACCAGCGCATTCGTAAGCCGACTGCTACCCATCTTGCAGTGTTGTCACTGCCCTCCACCTTTTTAGTTCAGGTTATAGCGCAGCTCAAGCCCATACATTCTGGGCGGCGCTGAAGTCGTCATGAAATTACCGGTGGAGTCAGCTACCGCTGCAGCGCCGAAGTAATAGAGCTCATCGGTTATATTGGTGCCATACAGTGCGGCTTCAAAGTTCGCTTGGGGGCTCACCCAGCCTATCCTCGCATTCCACAGGCCGTAATCATCAAACGTCGCTTGATCCTGATTCTGTCCGGCGCCTGCATCCAGCCCCATGAATATCTCGTCAACATAGCTGTAATCCAAACGCGGGACAAAGGTGCCAAAACGGGTATCCAGCGTGTACTGGACAGCAAAGCTATAGGTTGTCTCCGGCACCTCAGCGAACGGTTCCGAGCTGCGATCAACAACCGCCAGTGGCGTTTGCGCGATCAGCGTGCTGGTACTGAATTGCGTATCCTCAAAATCGACGTATTCGTAGTCATTGAAACTACCTGTCGCAATCAGCAGCAGGCCATCGATGGGCATCCAGGTCCACTCCAGCTCCAAACCTTCAATCTGTGTTTTAGAGGCGTTGCGAAAGACCACCCGCGGTATTCCGGAGCTGTCCAATAACACCTGTCGGAGCTGCATGTCGTCATAGTCCGTACGGAAAATGGCACCGTTAAAGCGCATCCGTGAGTCCAGCAAGTCCACCTTCCAGCCAAATTCATAGTTCTCCACAGACTCAGGCTCGATAACCGCCTGACCATCAAGGCCAATCGGCTCAAACGTGCCCGACTTGAAGCCCTCCGCATAGGTAAAATAAAACATGCCCGCATCGATAAAGCTGTCATCGAGAAAAGAGTCCGGGAGATGGTAGGCTAGACTGGCCATGGGGGTAAACTCATCCCAGGTCTCATCGATATCATTCTTAAGATCGGGGTCCAGGCTCTGTGCCGATATCAGCGGATAAAGAGGCTGCCCCAGGCTATCGACGGGGAAAGCGTCCTGAATTATGCCGTAGATATCCTGCGCAATCACACTGTCCAGATCATCATAAAGCACAATTCCGGCGCTCGAAATGGGCGTAATGCCCGGTACGTCAGCAATGGCATCAAAGGCAATGGCACGATAGGCCGCCTCATCCAGCAGCTCCAGCTGAACGCTCTGCTCCCTCTTTTCACTGGTCCAGCGCACGCCTGCCGTTAGCTCCAGGTTTTCTGTCAGCTCATAACTGCCCTGAAAAAAAGCGGCGAATGTGGTGTTCTCCAACTCGTATGTCTGCGTCTCGGTATTGGGTGAGCCAATGACCATTACCGATGCACTATCTATCACGTAGCCCCAATTGGTGCCCGAAGAGCGGTCAGTGCCATCATCGATATTCTCCTTCATGGCAAACATGCCAAAGGTATAATCGAGCTTGTCTTCGAAGGCACTGCCGATAAACTGAAATTCCTGCGACCAATGATCGCGCTTACTCGACGTACCCTCCGGCCGGTAGCGAGAGCCAATATTCAAGTGTGTGGCATCGTTATCCGGGTTGCCGAAATTGCCTGACTTTTCCTGATCACCGTAACCGGTGATACTCTTCAGAGACATCGATTCATTGAGTTCCCATTCCACCGTAAGGCCCAGCAACAGATTCTCGAGTTTAAAATTGATCGGAATTTCTGAGGTCACCTCATAGTTCTTTTCACGCGCAGTTGAAAGATCGCACGCATCTTCATACACCCGTGACTGATCGATAAATCCAGGGGTGAGCGGGTTGTCGTTATCATCGAATGCGTCGACAGGCGAGGTTTCGCCGATGCCCACTCTGTTACCAAACAGGGAGTCTTCGCCGTTAAAGCTGCTATTGCGCAGGAAGCGACAGTTGGTAGCGGGCTGCACCTCATCCACATCACCGTAGTAGACCAGGCTATCTACCGATACCGTGCTTGAGGGTAACCACCGCAATTGCAATGCCGCTGATTGCCTGTCTTCCGAACCAGGCTCTTGGCCCGTGGTGATGTTCTGCTGATACCCGTCGCGCTCGATGGAGCCCACAGTGATCTTGGACAGCAAGGTATCTTCAATTAGCGGAACACTGAGGCTGCCGCGAATGTCTCGGCGGTCGAAGTTTCCGACCCGGGCATCAATAAACCCACTGAGCGACTCCTCAGGAGGTTTGGTGGTCACCAGCAATGCACCGCCGGTGGTGTTCTTGCCAAATAATGTGCCCTGCGGGCCCCGCAACACCTGGACACTTTGTATATCGATAAGGTCCAGCAGCTGACCATCCTTACGCGGGATATACAGGCCATCCAGATAAACGCCAACCGGACTATCGACACGGGAACCATCATCTCGTTGCCCGATGCCGCGAATCCATATTTGCGCACTGCTGCTTTGATCCACCTGCAAGCCAGGGGTCTGGTAGCCGAGGTCCTTCAGGTTTGCAATACCTGCATCGCGCAGCTGGTTGCCGGTGAAGGCGGTAACAGAGACAGGCACATCCTGTATTGCCTCTTCCCGCTTACGAGCGGTAACAATGACTTCCTCAAGAACAGCACCCTGCGCCAGAAGCAGTGGCGAATATTGCAATCCTGAAAAGGCCATAGGGCCCAGGAGTGCCAGTACCAATGGGCGGGGCGTGAAGGTCAGTTTTATTGCTCGCATAACATCTACCGCTTTTTATTTTTTAGTAAGGTTCTATCAACTCTACCTTTGAGCTTTCAATGAATGCAAGCACTCAGCAAAGGCAGCCGAAAAGCCGTCTGTTTGGTTCAACTATTTCTATGCTATTAGACTTACAATATGAAAGGTTGTTGGGCCTTCACGTGGTCATCATGGGGACCGGCAAAGCTCCGACTTCCTGTGCTTGCACTGATTGCGTAGAACACTGAGTCGCCACTGCAAACGTTAATGCGGCTGTCAGGATGGTCTTCATTTTTTATCGTTAGGATCCTGCGCGGCTAAAGGCTTGGCCGCTGCCCTGCAAGCTAGTCGATTAGCGAGAACTAATCATTGAATGGCGCATAACAATCGGAGGCAGGGCGCACCTACCCCGCCATTACCCGAATACCAGTAGCAAAATTGAATCAGCAGAAACTGCACAAGGTACGGGGCGCTCTAAGGGCAAGCACACGCCAATTCCAACTTAGGGCGCCAACCAATAGCGTTAAAAAACACCCGGGGCAGAAACCCAACCCCAAGAACCCGCTATTGATTTTTCAACCCTACTGTTTCTGCAGCAGGTCCATAATCTGTTCCGCATTGAAACTGGCGGGACGCTGCCTGGGAGGAAAGGCTATCAAACTGCCCACCAATTGAGTCACTGCTATCTTCCCTTGCCCGCCCACTGGGGCGATTTTTTTGTCCCACCAATTGTTATAGCCATTCGCATCGGTGTCGGCGCGTTCGTAAGGATCACGACGCAAATGGAACAGCTTGGGTATGCGCAATGTAACGAAAGGATCGCGCCAAACATCGAAGCGTTTTGACCGCTGCTCGGCAAATACCAGCTTCCAATCGCCTATTCGAGCGCCCAGTAACAAGCCATCGTCACTGAAGTAGAAGAACTCCTTACGCGGACCCTGCTCTGCCAAACCCGTGAGGTAAGGAAGAAAATTGTAGCCATCAAGGTGAACCTTGAATGTCTTAGCGCCTACGACATGACCCTTCTTCAACTTCGCCCGGATATCATCGTCACCGGCCGCGGCCATAAGGGTTGGCAACCAATCCATTTGCGACATGATCTCGTTGCTAATACTGCCGGCGGGAATTTTCCCCGGCCAACGTGCAACGGCCGGTACTCGGAACCCGCCCTCCCAGTTAGTATTTTTTTCGCCCCGAAACGGTGTAATGGCGCCATCAGGCCACATATTGAAGTGGGGGCCGTTGTCAGTGGAATAAACAACAATGGTGTCGTTGGCGATCCCTAGATCGTCGAGCTTGTCTAGCAAGGCGCCCACATGGTCGTCGTGCTCCATCATTGCGTCATTATAAAACCCCTGACCAGAGCGACCCAGCTCAGAGTCTTTTACATGCGTGTAGTAATGCATGCGAGTAGAGTTAAACCAGACGAAGAACGGTTTTTCGTCTTCATGCGCGTCGTCTATAAATCCCAAAGCGCCGGCCAAAAACTCCTCGTCCACCGTCTCCATGCGCTTACGCGTGAGCGGCCCACTGTCCTCGATCTTGCCATCAGCTGAGCTTCGAATGACACCGCGAGGGCCAAAGGCTTTACTGAACTCCGGGTCCTTGGGGTAGTCGGGATCTTCCGGCTGCTCCTCAGCATTGAGGTGATACAGGTTTCCCAGAAACTGGTCGAAGCCATGATTCGTCGGCAAAAACTCGTCGCGGTCGCCAAGGTGATTCTTGCCAAACTGGCCCGTGACGTAGCCCAGCGGCTTCAGCAATTCGGCCAATGTAGGGTCTTCCGGCTGCAGACCCAGAGGCGCGCCCGGCACGCCGACCTTGGTCAATCCGGTTCGCACCGGTAGCTGCCCGGTAATAAAGGCGGAGCGGCCCGCAGTACAACTCTGCTCGGCGTAAAAGTCAGTAAACAAAATGCCCTCACGCGCGATACGGTCGATGTTCTGAGTGCGATACCCCATGAGACCATGGCTATATTGGCTTATATTGGAAATCCCAATGTCATCGCCCCAGATCACCAGAATATTGGGTTTTTGGGCTGCTCCCGCAGTCGCGGACGCGGCCAAAAGCGCGGCCAGGAAAATCGCTTTAACACTGTCGATACATCGCATTTATTGCCACCTCTGATCAAAATCAACGGAATATTGCATGGGTGCTACCTTATGCCGACTCACCGATTATCGCCATAACCAATATTAGTAGAGGCAGGGGCGCATATCCGGCTGCATATCTTGAAGATGAATGGCTGGAAGATGCGTGCCTGGAAAATGAATGGCTGGAAGATAAAGGCCCCGGTGCTCACAGGACTTGCCTGCGCCAGCTCACCAGCTCAGCCAGCGCCAAGCTGACCACGCCCCCTAAACCGTCCTATACTAGGCATCCAACACTCGCACGCAGGGCTCGTCAACATGCACGACATCATCATCCGCCACGGCACAATCTACGACGGCACCGGAGCCGACCCGGTGCAGGCAGACATCGCCATCGACGATGGACGCATTAGCGTCGTTGGCCAGGTCACCGGTGAGGCGAAAGAGGAAATCGACGCCAGCGGCAAAATTGTGACGCCGGGGTTTGTGGACATACACACCCACTTCGACGGTCAGGTGACCTGGGACCCATTGCTAGCGCCCTCTTCTGGCCACGGTGTTACCACGATTGTTATGGGCAACTGTGGTGTCGGGTTTGCACCGTGCAAGCCGGAGCAGCGAGACTGGCTCATCGGTTTAATGGAAGGCGTGGAAGACATACCCGGTACCGCCCTGCACGAGGGTATCCAGTGGGACTGGGAGAGCTTCCCCCAATACCTCGACACACTAGAAAAAAAATCACTGGCGCTGGATGTGGCTGCACAGGTTCCCCATGCCGCGGTACGCGCCTATGTCATGGGTCAACGGGGCGCGGACCATGAGATGGCATCGCCAGACGA
>JBLFXU010000197.1:0-6111 GCA_047609575.1 Bacteroidia bacterium
CGGGGACCTCAGCTATACCGCTGTGGGCGGCCAGGCATTGCAACCAGCGTACTTCCACGAATACTCTGCGCTTGATTAGGCCGAATTCGCTGAACACGTCCCTTAATGCCGCGGTTTTGCCGCCGTAACGGCCGTCTACGGGCGATACAGCGCTCAGTGCTGACAGCTCCATTGGTCTCTCCAGTGATAAAAACGTAATTTTACACGACACTAATTTTCACGACACTAATTTACACGACACTCAGGCTGCGCGACAGATTCTGCGACGCACTGAGCAGTTTTTTGCGCTGCAGCATAAGTCGCCAGCGGCGCCCTCCCAATTGATGCCACAAAAATGCGGAGCGGACTCCGGCTAGTAGTAGGGCGCGAATGATGTCGGCGTTCTGGGTGTTCTGCAGGTGCTGGGCGCTGCCGCTAACCTTGATGCGAAAGCGTTCTTTACTTAGGGTGTCCTGATAGATGCCAGAAACACTTTGGCAGAGCGAATTGACATTGCTGGCAAAGTGCTCAGCGCCAAAGCTGGCGTGTTCCAGACGAGATCGCACCACCGACATCATGGGTTCATCATTGGCAAACTTGCGTTCCAGGTAGAGCAGGGCAAACACGTAGCGCACGATGTCCATATTCTCGCGCGCACTGCGGTCCGCGAGAATACTGCTGAGGTTATGCAGGCCGAGCTTAACACCGGCCACACCACCAAAAAGGTCAGCGGCTGAATCAGGTGTAAACTCGAACAGACTGTGGATGCTGGGCTCAAGGAATTCCAGCGGATAAGTGCCGGTCTTTGAGACTTGGTCTACCAAACGTGCTGCCTGGGCGACACCGGCCAGTGCGATAGCTTGTTGCTCAATCAGTGTGTGGGGGCTGTTACTCACTCAAACGCCTCTTCAATAATACCACCGCCAAGACAGCGATCTGCCAGATAAAACACAACGGATTGCCCGGGCGTCACCGCACGCTGGGGCTCTTCAAATATCACTTTATAGCGGCCACCAGCCAGCTCCGAGAGTGAGCAGGCCTGATCGGTTTGTCGATAACGAACCTTCGCATGACAGGACAGCGGCAGCTGCGGCGGTTCCTGTGCTATCCACCATATCCGGGATGCCACCAAACTACGCTTGAACAGTGCGGGGTGATCGTTACCCTGGGCGACCAGCAGTACATTGCGCGCCAGGTCCTTTTCGACAACATACCATGGCAATTGTGCAGAACTTGCGCGACCACCAATGCCCAGACCCTGACGTTGGCCGATGGTGTGATACATCAGCCCCTGATGCTCCCCCAGTATTTCACCTGCAAGATCGTGTATCGCTCCAGGCTGAGCGGGTAAATACTGCCGCAGAAAGTCACTGAAGCGCCGCTCTCCTATAAAGCAAATGCCGGTGGAGTCCTTTTTGCGAGCGGTCACGAACTGTTGTTCTTCAGCGATGCGGCGCACCTCGGGTTTTTCAATTTCTCCGACGGGAAATAGTGTCCGTGCCAGTTCCTCATGCCCTACGGCATGCAGAAAATAGCTTTGGTCCTTGTTGTGGTCGTCACCTTTGAGCAGGGTGGTTTTGCCATCGGTTTGGCCGCGCTTTGCATAATGGCCAGTGGCGATAAAGTCGGCCCCTAGCAGCATGGCGTAGTCGAGGAATGCGCGGAACTTGATCTCCCTGTTACACAATATGTCTGGATTCGGAGTGCGCCCAGCGCGGTATTCTTCCAGGAAATGCTCAAATACGTTGTCCCAGTATTCCGCGGCAAAATTGGCCCCGTGCAAGGTGATGCCCAGTCGATCCGCAACGGCTTGCGCATCGGCAAAGTCTTCCTTGGCAGTGCAGTACTCGGTGCCGTCATCCTCTTCCCAGTTTTTCATGAACAGGCCTTCCACGACATAGCCCTGCTCCTGCAGGAGGTAGGCTGCAACAGAAGAGTCGACACCACCGGACATGCCGACGATGACCTTGTTGGTCGAATTGAGGCTCATGTAACGCTTATCAAGTCCAAAGGAAAGCACAGGCCCCTGCGATGCCGTTCTATCGAGTCCAGCACAAGGGGGCTGCGCATTTTATCAGACATGGTGAGGATTTCCTCATAGCTTAGCCAGTGCACCGCGTGAATGTCGGGATCGATGATCGCATCCTCGGGTCGCTGTACAGCGGTGCCAACAAAAGTGGTACGGTAATAAGTGAAATCACTCTGGGGAGGGCGATACAGGGCTATGCCCAGCACGCCATTGAGCTCAACAGTCCAGCCAGTTTCTTCGGCAACTTCTCGCAATACCCCCTCGGCTAAAGTCTCATCGGGCTCCAGGTGGCCTGCAGGCTGGTTGAACACCATTTTGCCGCTGCTTTTTTCGCGTTCTTCAACCATGAGGTACTGATCTTGCCGTGCGACCACACAGGCCACGGTGGCGCGGGGCGTCCAATCACTCATTCATGATCTCCTGTTACGCTTGTTGGTCTTACTTGAATTTGTTTTGCGCGTGTTCGTCTTGCGCGTGTTCGTCGGGTGCGGCGGTTCCAGCTGCACTGCTTCTCGCCGAAATGTACCGGAATCCAGATCATCAAGACGCCATTGTCCTATTGCCTGGCGTATCAGGCGCAAAGTTGGAAACCCTACCGCTGCGGTCATGCGTCTAACCTGCCGGTTGCGCCCCTCCCGAATAGACAGCTCCAGCCAGCTATCGGTCACGGTCTTGCGCGCTCGAACCGGTGGCGAGCGGGGCCACAGTTGCGGCGCAGAGACTCCACTCGCTTTGGCCGGCAGCGTGGGGCCATCCTTGAGCACTACGCCGGCCTGTAGTTTGGACAGTGCCTCTGCCGTGATAGTGCCCTCTACCTGCACCAGATAGGTTTTCCACAGTTTGTGCCGTGGATTGGCGATTTGCTGCTGTAGACGGCCGTCATCGGTCAGCAGGAGCAGGCCTTCTGAGTCGTAGTCCAGTCGTCCTGCCGCCCGGAACCCTGGAGCGTCAAGGTAGTCTGCCAGAGTGCGGCGACCATCCGTATCAGTAAACTGGCTTAGCACCTGAAACGGTTTATTGAAGAGGATGATGCCCGACACCAGAATCCCTTAGATGGTTGAAAAAGATGGACCAGGCGAAATAAGTGGTAGATCGTCGCCATGATACAATTTGCACTGCTTTCTGAGGCGACCTTACCCAGGCTTTCTCAGCAGTCATGCAACCAGCATTAGCAGTCATGAAACCAGTATTAACGGAGCATATTATGGGCTACAAACATATTCAGGTCCCTTCAGATGGTGACAAAATTACCGTCAATGAAGATTACAGCCTGAACGTCCCCGATAAACCCATTATCCCCTATATCGAAGGCGATGGCATTGGGGTTGATATCAGTCCCGTCATGATCGACGTGGTGGATGCGGCGGTGAATAAGGCCTACGGCGGCGATCGCAAGATCTCCTGGATGGAGATTTTCACAGGAGAAAAAGCAGCAGAATTGTATGATGGCGACTGGTTTCCAGAGGAGACGCTGGACGCTATAAAAGGCTATTCGGTTGCCATTAAGGGCCCTCTGACTACCCCGGTAGGTGGCGGATTTCGCTCCCTGAACGTCGCTCTGCGGCAGGAACTCGACCTGTATACGTGCTTGCGTCCCGTGCGCTGGTTTGAAGGCGTGCCCTCACCGGTAAAAAGGCCCGGTGACTGCAACATGGTTATATTCCGTGAGAATTCCGAGGATATCTACGCCGGTATAGAGTATCAGGCCGGTACCGAAGAAGCCCAAAAGGTGGTTGATTTCATTATCAATGAAATGGGCGCCACAAAAATTCGTTTCCCGCACAATGTCGGCATTGGCATCAAGCCCGTATCGGAGGAGGGCACCAAGCGTCTGGTGCGCAAGGCCATTCAATATGCGATTGACCAGGACCTGCCCTCTGTAACCCTGGTGCACAAGGGCAACATTATGAAGTTCACCGAAGGTGCATTCCGTGACTGGGGCTACGAACTGGCGCAGCAGGAATTCGGCGGCGAATTACTCGATGGCGGCCCCTGGGTGTCGATGAAGAACCCGGTTACCGGTAATGAGATCGTGGTCAAGGATGTGATTGCCGATGCCATGCTGCAGCAGGTGCTGACGCGACCTAAAGAGTACAGCGTGGTCGCCACCCTGAATTTGAATGGCGATTATTTGTCCGATGCACTGGCTGCCCAGGTCGGAGGGATCGGTATTGCGCCAGGTGCCAACCTCTCCGATACTATTGCCTTGTTTGAGGCCACCCATGGCACTGCACCCAAGTATGCAGGCCAGGACAAGGTCAACCCGGGTTCACTCATACTGTCTGCCGAGATGATGCTGCGCCATATCGGGTGGAATGAAGCTGCCGACCTGATCATCGACGGCATGAATGGCGCGATTCAAGCGCGTACTGTGACCTATGATTTTGAACGACAGATGGACGGGGCTACGCTTCTGAGTTGTTCAGAATTTGGCCAGGCGATAGTGAAGTCCATGTAATTTGGTCAAGTAATCGAGCCAGCGCAAAGGCCCGTGGTAACGCGGGCCTTTTTTCGTTGTCATACCGGTTGCCACAAAGAAAGTGTGGCATTCAGGATCACGTGATCTTTACGGGCGCATATTGCGTAGTATAAGTAGACAAGACATCGCGGATGTCACTGCTTGGCTTTTCCCGCACCCGAAAACTCGTATAATGGAATGAATGACAGTCTTTTGTTTAAATTCAGCGGGAAGAAGTTAGTGCAACTAATCAGATCCGGTAATAGGTGGCTTATGAGTCGCGAAAAAGAGGATTCCACGGGTGGACTCACCCTTGAAGAATCCAAGCCTGAGGTTGCCCGCCCCCCCTTGTTCAAGGTGGTCTTGATCAATGATGACTACACACCAATGGAATTTGTTGTGGAAGTTCTTCAGGTATTTTTCCGCATGAACCGCGAGCAGGCTACCCATGTTATGCTGGCTGTGCATACTCAGGGCAAGGGTGTGTGCGGAATTTTCACCCGCGACATTGCCGAAACAAAGGCTGCACAGGTTAATCAGTATGCCCGTGAAAACGAACATCCGCTTTTGTGTGAAATCGAAGCGTCTGAGGGATAGGGAGCTCTAATTATGTTGAGCAAGGATTTGGAACAAACCTTAAACGACGCATTTCGCGGCGCCAGGGCAAAACGTCATGAGTTTATGACCGTAGAGCATCTTTTGTTGGCTCTGCTGGATAACAATGACGCGATCAAAGTGCTGAAGGCTTGTGGTGCAGAGATCAGCAGCCTGCGCGGCGATCTTATCGAGTTTGTCGACGCCACTACGCCATTAATTCCTGAAGAAGAGGAAGAGCGCGATACACAACCCACGCTGGGTTTTCAACGTGTACTACAACGCGCCGTTTTTCATGTGCAGTCCTCTGGCAAGAGCGAAGTCTCCGGGGCCAACGTGCTGGTCGCTATTTTTAGCGAACAGGAGAGCCAGGCGGTCTTCTTTCTCAAAACCCAGACTGTGACACGTCTCGATGTTGTAAATGACC
Source organism: Bacteroidia bacterium (assembly GCA_047609575.1). Taxonomy (GTDB): domain Bacteria; phylum Pseudomonadota; class Gammaproteobacteria; order Pseudomonadales; family Halieaceae; genus Marimicrobium. The sequence continues at coordinate 5,488 of JBLFXU010000197.1, forward strand.
CAGGGAATTGCCAAGGTGTCTAACGACGGTGAAGCACCCGAGCCAGGCCAGAGTGGTAACGAGGAGGCTCAGGGCGAGGAGGGCGAAGCTAATCCGCTGGATAGCTTTACCACTAATCTTAACGCCGAAGCCGCCGCCGGCCATATCGACCCTTTGATAGGCCGTCTCGAAGAGGTAGAGAGGGTTGCGCAAATTCTCAGCCGCAGGCGTAAAAACAACCCCTTGCTGGTCGGAGAATCCGGCGTGGGCAAAACTGCGATTGTAGAAGGACTTGCCAAGAAGATAGTCGACGGCGAGGTGCCTGACATCCTACTCGACAGCGTAGTGTACTCCCTGGATTTGGGTGCTCTGCTTGCCGGCACCAAGTACCGTGGCGATTTTGAAAAACGTTTCAAGGGCCTTCTGGCTGAGCTTAAAAAGCGCAAAGGCGCGATTCTATTCATCGATGAGGTGCACACCATTATCGGGGCAGGCGCGGCCTCTGGTGGGGTTATGGATGCAAGTAATCTGTTAAAGCCGCTTCTCAGCTCTGGCAAGTTGCGCTGTGTCGGGTCCACCACGTACCACGAGTACCGCGGTATTTTCGATAAAGACAAGGCCTTGAGCCGCCGCTTCCAAAAGATC
>JBLFXU010000198.1:0-6108 GCA_047609575.1 Bacteroidia bacterium
GGAGCTGCACATGCTGCTGTGGCGTCTCTTCAACCTGCCGGGCAGCCATCATCTTACTGACAAACACAGCGGCGCCCTGCCCTATGAAACTGCGCGTCTCCGTTAAGGACAGGTCATCCTTACCCAGTCTGCCCAGTATCAACGACGCTACGGCCTGTATATCGGGCGCACTGTCGATCAAGGTGCCGTCCAGATCAAACACTATATTCATGGCTGCTACTCATCCTTTAACGCCCTACCGCCCTGCTGCCCTCTGCCGAGAGCAGCCAAATCGTCCTTTATACCCAGGTACCGGGTCATCCGAACGCATTTTGAGGTGTTCTGGCAAAGACTTGGTATTTATAGTGACAGCCAACAAGTGCCGACCGGCGCCGCTCGCGCTATCATAGCGGCTTACCGCAAAAGACCCTATATCAAGGATACCTGGCACACTTGAAAATCAACAAGCGATTAAAACCGCTGGTCGAGGACGGACTGATTGATGAAGTCATCCGGCCGTTGATGAGTGGCAAAGAAGCCGATGTCTTTGTGGTGCGCACAGGCACAGAGCTACGTTGCGCAAAAATCTATAAAGAGGCGGCTAAACGCAGCTTTAAAAAGGCAGCCCAATACACCGAGGGCCGCAAGGTACGCAATAGCCGACGTGCACGTGCCATGGAGAAGGGCTCGCGGTTTGGCCGCAAGCAGCAAGAAGAGACCTGGCAGAATGCCGAAGTCGATGCCTTGTATAAGCTGGCTCGCGCTGGAGTAAGAGTGCCACAGCCCTATGGCTGCTTCGACGGCGTGCTGTTGATGGAACTGATTACCGACGAAGATGGCGACATTGCACCCAGACTCAACGATGTTTCTATGTCGGCTGAACAGGCCAGGGAAGACCATGCATTGGTCATGCTCTATGTTATGCGCATGCTCTGCGTGGGACTCATCCATGGCGACTTGTCCGAGTTCAACGTCCTGGTAAACGAAGACGGCCCCGTGATTATCGATCTGCCTCAGGCGGTCGATGCGGCTGCCAACAATAACGCACAGGCCATGCTCGAGCGCGATGTCAAAAACATCACAGACTATTACGGCACTTTTGACCCCGACCTGCTGGAGTCACACTATGCTCAGGAAATTTGGGCGCTGTATGAGAACGGCAACCTGCATCCGGACCATGAACTGACCGGGCAGTTCGAGATGGACACCCATACTGCCGATACCGATGCCGTATTAATGGAAATTAAGGCCGCGATGGAAGAGGAACAGGATCGTCAGGAACGCCTGCGCGAGGCAGACGAGCTGGATTAATCCCCGCCGCAGCGCTCGCGCCTAACGGCTCATCTAAGGCCCTTTCAGGGCTTTTTTTGCAATGAGGGGCGAGCCTTCTTGCGCTTTTTAGTGCCTGCCGGCCCCTTGTTTGGCTTGCGCGCCTTGCTGTCTGTATCTCGATCCACGACTTTGTCAGCGTTGGATTTGGACTGCTGCGCCGGTTTGTGCACCGCAGGGCCGCTGGTCTCACGCGAAATTTGTAAGCGTTGACCGCACACCCAAACGGTCTTCAGATGTTTGAATAATTCCTTGGGCATTCCGTCCGGCAGATCGACCGTACTGTAGTCGTCAAAGATGGAGATTCGGCCAATATACTCGCTGTCTATCTCGGCCTCGTTGCTGATCGCGCCCACGATATTCGCCGGCTTAACGCCATGCTCGTGGCCGACCTCGATACGAAAGCGCTGCATATCCTTATCGGGATCCGCTCCGGCTTTGTCTGATTTTTCTGCCGACTTTCCGGGCTTCTTAACTTGCTTGGGAGCGTCGTGGTCGGGCGCCATCGGCCGTACTGGTTTTTCTCGCGCCTGCCGATCACGCTTTCCTCTGTCGTTACTGCCTCTGTCGTCATTAGCCCTGTCACTACTACCCTTGTCGCTACTACCTTTCTCACTCTTACCTTTGTCATTCAGCGCTTTCTCACCCTGCGCCATATCGGCCAGGGCGGCTGCGATTTCTATCACCGGCACACCCTCGTCATGCTGGTACTGCTCAATCAGCGTTCGGTAGGCGTCGAGCTCACGCGTGGCCAGTGTTTCTGTGATACGTGACTTAAATCGCGCTGACCGCTTGTCTGTGACTTCTTGCGCAGAAGGCAGCTCCATCTTTTCGATCTGTCTGCCGGTTGATTTTTCAATCGCTCGCAGCAAACGTCGTTCACGATTTGCCGCGAACAAAATGGCCTCACCGTGCCTCCCCGCCCGCCCGGTACGACCGATGCGATGCACGTAGGCTTCTACATCGTAGGGAATATCGTAGTTAATCACATGACTGATTCTTTCCACGTCCAGGCCGCGAGCGGCAACGTCAGTGGCAACCAGAATATCCAATTTGCCGGATTTCAGCTTTGCGACAGTGGCTTCCCGCTGCTTCTGCGGAATATCGCCATTGAGTGCTGCGGTCGAATAACCGCGCGCTGCCAACTTGTCTGCCAACTCCACGGTGGATATTCTCGTACGCACAAAAATAATGATGCCGTCGAAGTCCTCCACCTCCAAAATGCGGGTGAGAGCATCCAGCTTATGCATCCCTGCCATCATCCACACACGTTGCCGAATGAGGTCATTCGCCACAGATGTGACCTCGATCGTGACCTCTTTTGAATCTTTGAGGTAGCGATTGGCAATACGCCGAATTTGGTTCGGCATAGTGGCCGAGAACAGCGCAATCTGGCGCTCGGGCGGCGTCTGGTCCAAGATCCACTCCACATCATCGATAAAGCCCATGCGCAGCATCTCATCGGCCTCGTCTAGCACCAGGGTAGACAGGGACGACAGCTTCAACGTCCCTCTACGCATATGGTCCATCACCCTGCCCGGAGTGCCAACAACGACCTGCACACCGCGCTTGAGCTGGCGTAACTGTCCGCTGTAATCCGCACCACCATAAATAGGCAGGACCTGAAAACCGGGCAGATGGTGCGCATACTTCTGGAAGGCTTCAGCAACCTGAATGGCCAGCTCCCGAGTTGGCGTGAGCACCAGTACCTGCGGCTGGCCGTCGCCTTTTTGCAGGCGCGCGAGAATAGGCAGTGCGAATGCGGCGGTTTTACCGGTACCCGTTTGCGCCTGACCTACAATGTCATGCCCTTCAAGCATCAATGGAATCGTTCTGGCCTGAATCGCTGACGGCGTTTCATACCCCACCTCGGTCAGCGCTTTTTGCAGAAAATCGGGTAGTTGCAGGTCGGCAAAACTGCTTCCTGCTGATTCGGAGGACATAGGAGTCTCTTGCTTGGGAGTCTTCGAAAAGGGCGGGGATTATACAGGTGCAATGGATGAATCCCTAATCGCAACTGGGGTTAATCGGAGCGCACCGAAATGTCCCCCAAATGAACGCCCGTAGCCGGAAACGGCCTGTTTAAGTAGCAAGAGCGCCCAGTAGACCGCCCGAATCATGTAGAATCGCCCAATGCAACATGGCAACTTCGAGCACAACCCGGACACTCGCATTAACTGGCGTATTGTCACGCACCTCATTCCCTACCTTCGTCAGTCCAGTGCAAGAGTCGCACTGGCCATGCTTTGTTTGCTGGCCGCCAAGGGGGCCTTACTGGTTATCCCCTTCCTGCTAAAGCACCTGGTCGACTCACTCGACAGCGCTTCGGCCCAATCACTCACCACCACTGCGCTGGCTGGACTGGTGCTGGCCTACGGCGCAGCGCGTCTGTCCAACGTACTGTTTTCAGAGTTACGAGACACCATCTTTGGACGCGTGACGGAACGCGCCATGCGCCTGATCGGCCTGCAGATATTTCGACACGTACACGCACTGGACCTGGAATTTCATCTCAATCGACGCACCGGAGGACTTGCACGAGATATTGAGCGCGGCACAACGGGTATCAGCTTCCTCATGCGCTTCTTCGTATTCAACATAGCGCCTACTCTTTTTGAGATCGCGATGGTGGCCGGCATTCTTCTATACAACTACGGAGCCAGTTTCGCCGTCATAACCCTGGTGTCGGTTTTTCTCTACGGCCTTTTCTCCCTGCGGGCCACGGAATGGCGCACCCAGTTCGTACGCGAAATGAACGAAGCCGATTCAAGCTCCAACACCCGCTCCGTCGACAGCTTGCTGAACTTTGAAACTGTTAAGTACTTTACCAACGAGGAGTTCGAGGCACAGCGCTACGACACAGAACTCAAAAAATGGGAGCAGGCCAGGGGCAGGAACCGGCTGTCACTGTTCGGCCTTAATGGAGGTCAGGCCCTGATTATCGCGGTATCCCAGACCTGCATGATTGGGCTTGCCGCCCTACAGGTTCGAGACGGCGTACTAACGCTGGGGGATTTCATCCTGATCAACCAATTTATGATCCAGTTGTTTATGCCATTGGGCTTTCTGGGTTTTGTGTTCCGCGAGATCAAGGGCTCGATGGCCAATATCGAAAAAATGTTTGAGTTACTCGCGATAAAGCCAACCGTGACCGATGCAAACAGTGCGCCGGATCTGGCCATCTCGGAAGGAAAAATCGAGTTCAAGCGCGTTGGTTTTTCATACGCCCCAGAGCGCACGATTCTTGAGGGTGTAGGGTTTACCATACGGCCTGGTGAAAAGCTGGCCGTTGTAGGAGAAAGCGGGTCTGGAAAATCGACACTGGTAAAACTACTGTTTCGTTTCTACGATCCTCAAGCCGGTCAGATTCTGGTCGATGGACAAGATATCCGCCTCGTTAGCCAGGCGTCCCTACGCCGTGCTATCGGCATAGTGCCGCAGGACACAGTCTTGTTTAACGACAGCCTTTTCGAGAATGTTCGCTACGGCAACCCAGAGGCCAGTGACGACGATGTTCGCGAGGCCATCAGATTGGCTCATCTTGATACGTTTATAGCGAGCCTGCCGGATGGCACGGGCACTATGGTGGGCGAACGGGGGCTAAAACTATCGGGCGGAGAGCGTCAAAGGGTGTCGATTGCTCGCACCATTCTAAAGCGACCGCCGATTCTTGTTTTTGACGAGGCAACCTCTTCACTGGACAGCAAGTCAGAGCGGGCAATACTGGCCGCGCTGGAAGAGATATCGCAGGATCATACAAGCCTGGTCATCGCCCACCGGTTATCTACCATAGTGGATGCTGATCGCATCGTGGTACTGCACAACGGCAGTATCCTTGAACAGGGCACGCATGAAGAGCTGCTCAGTGCCAACGGGCATTACGCAGAGTTGTGGCATGTGCAGCAGAAACAGCGCAGCCGTGACAACGGGGCAAGTAGCAGCCCCGCGTAAAACATGGGTCCATGTTCCCCTGCGCGGCAACTGTTACAGCGCGTGTTGCACACTCTGCGGCTACCGCTACACCTGTTACAAGAAGCGGGGAGCTTTCAAGGTGACTCCTGCAAGTCTTCCAGAGAACGTCGTAAAGATTCCACGCGCTCGCGATTGACACCCATATCGCTATAACCCATACGAGACGATGAACGCACATGAATAAGCTGCCGTTCCGGGTGGTATTGCAGTTGCACATCATCCTTATAGCGCATGACACGCGTCGCTACCACGGCCTGAATAAAATTATCTTCTACAACGTTGACCGACCAATTTTCAGTTTCACGCAACTCTACGACCAGTGATTGCCACTGATCAGGTGTAGCCAATAGAGGATCTACAGCGCTTTGCCCCTCCTGTGCGTTACTGCTAACGCAGTTAGGAAATGTGCCGCAGGCAGCGAGCTGCTCACCGGACTCTGGCTGCAGCGGCGGGGACGTACAAGCCGCAATAAACACTACCAACAACCCTACTCGACCGATCATCCACATATCAATTCCCACCTCATGCAATTCTATTAAACTACTGCGCGCTAAAAATCATAGCGGCAGGCTCATTCCCAGCCAGGCCCCTATACTAAAACGTATAATCGTCAAAACACACATTTACGCGATCTATTATGACTAAAGCCTCTCGTCCAGATACGTCGCTGTTAAGTAACAGCATTCATCAATGGCACACACAGACCGACGTTGTGATCGTAGGCGGTGGCGGCGCCGGCATCAGCGCGGCTATAGAGGCAGCTGATGCCGGCGCCAGAGTGACTGTCCTTGAGGCGGCCAGCGAACCCGGCGGCACTACTGCGCTGGC
>JBLFXU010000199.1:0-6046 GCA_047609575.1 Bacteroidia bacterium
TTGTGTCGGGGGTTGTTGACCTGGAATGGGGCTTAAAAACGCGACTCCATGTACAACACCCCACCCACTTTTGCTTTGTATTTGGCCGGACTGGTGTTTGACTGGGTGAAAGAGCAGGGCGGCCTTGATGCGATGGAGACGACCAACCGTCGCAAGGCGGGAAAACTTTATGCTGCTATCGATGGCAGTGACTTTTATGCCAATCCGGTGGAAATACAGTCTCGCTCACTGATGAATATACCTTTCACCCTGGCCGATGCAGATCTGGATAAAGCCTTCCTGACAGAATCTGAAGCGGCAGGATTGTTAAATCTGAAGGGACACCGTTCAGTAGGCGGTATGCGCGCCAGCCTTTACAATGCGGTGAGCGAGGCGGCGGTCGATGCGCTGATCGCCTTTATGCAGGATTTCGAACAACGCAAGACTTGAGTGAGCAGCTATGGCTGACGAGAGGGATTTAGAACAGGTCAGGGCAGATATTGATGCCATCGACCGCGAGCTTCAGGCGCTGATTAATCGTCGGGCGGGCTGCGCCCAGCGCGTGGCGGAGATCAAGCTGGCCGAGGCGCGAGCCCGCGGTGAGTCCGGCGAAGATGTCGTCTACTACCGCCCAGAGCGCGAAGCACAGGTGCTAGATAGCATTATCAGTCGCAATGAGGGCCCTCTCGATGGCGTGACAGTCGCCCACATCTTCCGGGAAATTATGTCGGCTTGCCTCGCGCTTGAAAGGCCATTGCAAGTAGCGTATTTCGGACCTGAGGGTACATTCACCCATGCGGCAACCATAAAACACTTCGGACACGCGGCCGTGTGTGTATCGCAGACGACGATCGACGCCGTCTTCTCGCAGGTGGAGTCCGGCGAGTGCAATTACGGCGTGGTGCCGGTAGAGAATTCTACCGAAGGCATGGTCAGTCACACGCTGGATAGTTTTCTCGATTCACCGCTGAAAATCTCCGGCGAGGTTGAGCTGCGCATTTGTCATCATCTATTGGTATCTGCGGCAACGCAGGATGCGCAGATTACACGCATCTGCGCCCATCAGCAGGCTCTGGCCCAGTGTCGCAACTGGCTTGATAAGCACTGGCCCCACGTAGAACGTGAGGCGGTTAGCAGCAATGGCGAAGCGGCGCGATTGGCTGCAGAAAATCCCGGCGTGGCTGCGGTAGCAGGTGATATGGCTGCGGAATTGTACGACCTGAAAAAGGTCGCCAGTCACATTGAGGACTACGCCGACAACACCACCCGATTCTTAATCATCGGTAGAGAGGAAGTGCCACCCAGTGGTCGCGATAAGACCTCCCTGGTGGTATCCAGCCGCAATAAACCCGGCGCGTTGTTCGCGTTGTTGGATCCTTTCAGGCGGGGAGAGATCAGCCTTACACGCATTGATTCGCGGCCCTCGCGCACGGAAAAATGGGCTTATGTTTTCTTCATCGAATTTGAAGGACATGTGAAAGATGCCAATATCGCCGCGATCATTGCGGAACTGGAAGAACAATCGGTGATGCTGAAACCGCTGGGCTCCTACCCCCAGGCGGTGTTGTAGCGCGCAATGAACTACGCACACGACACCGTAGTAATCCTGGGGCTTGGCCTGATCGGCGGCTCTCTCGCTCGCGCCCTGCGCGTCAGCGGCTTTAGCCAGCGTTTTATCGGCTACGGCCATCGCGAGCCTTCGCTGCGTAGGGGTGTAGAGCTGGGAGTTATAGATGATTTCACGCTAGACCTGGAACAGGCTGTGGCGCAGGCGGATATCATGGTTATCTGCACGCCCACGCTCACTGCAGGCAAAGTACTGGCTGAAATATTACCGCTGCTGTCGCAGCAGAAGCCCGGTCCGGTCATTACCGATGCGGCGAGTGTCAAAGGTAGTCTGCGCGACGCCGCTTTGGCGGCCAATGGCGTTATGCCAGCGAAACTTATTCTGGGTCATCCGATAGCCGGTTCAGAGCGCAGTGGCGTAGAAGCTTCAACGGCTGACCTGTTCGATAAGCATAGAGTTATTTTGACGCCAGTGGAGGGTAATGACCCGGATGCTGTGCGGTTGATAGAGGCGATGTGGCAAAGTGCGGGCGCTGACGTTGTGCAGATGAGCGTGGAGCAACACGATACCGTGCTTGCTGCCACCAGCCACCTGCCTCATGTCTTGGCTTATACCCTGGTGGATGCTCTGGCATCCGGTCCGGCCTCAGAAGAGATTTTCCGTTGTGCTGCTGGTGGTTTTCGCGACTTCACTCGTATTGCATCCAGTGATCCGGTGATGTGGCGGGATATTGCCTTGGCAAACCGGGAAGCATTGGTGACTGCTATTGATAGCTTTAGCGAGCATCTTGGGGCGTTACGGACTGCGGTTGCGCAGGGCAAGGGAGACCAGTTACTGGACACTTTCAGTCGCGCAAAGGCAGCGCGGGATGAGTTTTCTACGATTTTGGCGGATCGTGCACAGGGCAAGCCGGACTAGACCGGGTTAGCCGGCCGAGCCGATCATTGCTGTTGGGCTTCGCATAAAGGCCGGTCCGTCATATTCGCACGTTAACGTGCTTCGTCTGCGAGGTGCGCAGCGGCGCTCCATCGTTGAGTGTGGCGCCAGGCAATAAGGTCCAGGCCGCCCATCGCTCAGAGGGCTGAGATATTCGCGATGAACGGCCTGCACCTCATCGCCTGGTATCGTTTTGCCTGCGAGATTTTTGGGCCATAGGGCAAACCCTGTTATCCAGCTACAGACCTATGATTGGTCCCTCCGGAGCAGCGAAAGACGACTCAAGAATTTGGAAGCGAAGAGAGAACAGGATTAATTTAATACGCTGTATCGCGCCCACGCGACGATGACGGCACTCACGAAAGACCTTGCTATGAAGTTTCAAATCCAACCCGGTGGCTCAGTTAGTGGACACGCCAGAGTCCCTGGCGACAAGTCCATCTCGCACCGTTCGATTATGCTCGGCGCGCTGGCGCTAGGTACCACTACTATAAGCGGCTTTCTGGAGGGCGAGGATGCTCTGGCGACCCTGGGCGCGTTTCGCGCCATGGGTGTGCAAATAGAAGGCCCTGTTGACGGCATTGTAAGGGTTCAGGGTGTCGGTCTGCATGGGCTGACCGCGCCCGCCGCGCCCCTTGACCTGGGTAATGCGGGCACTGGTATGCGCCTTCTGTGCGGCTTGCTGGCCGGACAAGCTTTCAATAGCGAGCTGACGGGTGATACCTCCTTGTGCAGTCGCCCAATGGGTCGCGTCGTCGACCCACTGGCGCAGATGGGCGCGAAGATTACGGCCCAAGCGGGTGGCCGGCCGCCCTTGCAAGTTGCTGGTGGCAGCAATTTAACCGGTATGCACTACGCTATGCCTATGGCCAGCGCCCAGGTGAAGTCCTGTTTGCTGCTGGCTGGCCTGTACGCCGAGGGTGAAACCTCTGTCACCGAGCCTGCACCGACGCGCGATCATACTGAGCGTATGTTGCGGGGGTTTGGCTACACCGTAGGCACTTCTGGCTCTACTGTTTCACTTACGGGTGGCGGCGAACTGAGCGCCTGTGATATTGAGATACCCGCGGACATTTCTTCGGCCGCTTTTTTCCTCGTTGCAGGCAGTATCGCACCGGGTTCTGATTTAATGCTCACGCATGTGGGAATCAATCCGACGCGTGTAGGCGTGATCAATATTTTGCAACTTATGGGTGCAGACATCACGTTGCAGAACCAGCGCGAGGTTGGTGGTGAGCCTGTAGCCGATATTCGCGTTCGCTATGCCCAGCTCAAGGCAATCGACATTCCTCTGGAGCAGGTACCCCTGGCCATTGATGAGTTTCCAGCACTGTTCATCGCCGCAGCCTGCGCCGAAGGCCGGACTGTATTGCGCGGCGCTCAGGAGCTGCGCGTTAAAGAGAGCGATCGCATTGCCGCTATGGCCGAGGGACTCACTACTTTGGGTGTTGCGACCGAAGTGTTAGACGATGGCATTGTGATCCATGGCGGAGAGATCGGCGGCGGTGAAATCCGCACCTACATGGACCACCGTATTGCCATGGCTTTCGCTATAGCCGGCTTGCGCGCCAGTGCGCCAATTACAGTGCATGACTGTGACCATGTGGCTACGTCTTTTCCGGGTTTTGATTCGCTGGCAGCGGAGCTTGGCCTGGGCATTGAACTGCAGGAGTCCTGAAGATGGTTGGGAATGTCCCCGTTATTACCGTTGACGGCCCTTCTGGCGCCGGCAAGGGCACCATCAGCCACTTGCTGGCTGAAGCTCTGGGCTGGCACCTGTTGGATTCCGGCGCCCTGTACCGGGTTACTGGGCAGGCCTGCCTGATTGAAGGTGTGAGTTGGGAGGATGGTCGGGCCGTGACCGAGGTCGCCAGGCATCTGGATGTGACCTTCACGGCCGCTGCAAGCGGTGAAATTCTGGTCGCCTACAAGGGCGAGGATGTCAGCAGTGCTATTCGCACAGAAGAGGGCGGGCGCGGCGCGTCCACCGTGGCGGCGATCCCCAGTGTGCGAGAGGCCCTTTTGCAGCGGCAGAGAGAGTTTCGCCAGGCCCCTGGCCTGGTTGCTGATGGCCGCGACATGGGCACGGTGGTTTTTGCCGATGCGCCGCTCAAGTTTTTCCTCACTGCCAGCGCGCAGGAGAGGGCGCAGAGACGCTATAACCAGTTGAATGCAAAGGGGCAAAGTGTTAGTCTGCCGCGCCTTCTGGAGGACATCAGGGAGCGCGATGAACGCGATTCAACGCGCGAAGTTTCGCCCCTTTTGCCCGCCGAAGACGCCATTGTCATCGACAGCACCGCCACGGCAATCGATCAGGTATTTGCCCGGGTGATGCAGAAAGTGAACGAAAAAGGTCTCATATAGACGACATCTTCGTCTAACTCCTTTTAAAGTGGCATAAACCGCTGTTTACTCGACTGAATCCAGTCAGGGTAGAGGAAGCAGCTTTTATTGAATGACCCGGGTCGGCTGGAGACACGGTGGAGGCGGGCAACTGCCGCCTAACTAACAGGTAATGTCTAATGAGCGAATCCTTCGCTGAAATGTTTGAAGAAAGTTTAAAAACTGTCGATATGAAGCCAGGCTCCATCGTCACTGGCGTGGTTATCGACATCGATAACGAGTGGATCACCGTGCATGCGGGCCTGAAGTCTGAAGGTGTTATCCCTCGTGAAGAATTTTTAGATGCCACAGGCGAGTGTGCCCTCAGTATTGGGGACGAAGTGCAGGTTGCTTTGGAATCTGTGGAAGACGGTTTCGGAGAGACCAAGTTGTCACGGGAAAAGGCCAAGCGCGCCGAATCCTGGATAGGTCTTGAGTCAGCCTTCGAAGCTGATGAAGTGGTTACCGGCATCATCAACGGCAAGGTCAAAGGTGGCTTTACCGTCGACATCAATACAATCCGAGCATTCCTCCCAGGCTCTCTGGTGGATGTTCGTCCAGTGCGCGAGACCACGCACCTGGAAGGCAAGGAACTCGAGTTCAAAGTTATCAAGCTCGACCAGAAGCGCAACAACGTGGTTGTTTCCCGTCGTGCGGTAATGGAAGCGGCTAATAGTGTCGAGCGCGAAGCGCTGTTGGAATCGCTGCAAGAAGGCATGTCCGTCAAGGGTATCGTGAAGAACCTGACCGACTACGGCGCATTCGTAGATCTGGGTGGCGTCGATGGCCTGTTGCACATCACCGACATGGCCTGGAAGCGCATCAAGCATCCGTCCGAGATCGTTGAAGTGGGTCAGGAAATTGATGTCAAGATTCTCAAGTTCGATCGCGAGCGCAACCGCGTTTCTCTTGGCCTGAAGCAATTGGGCGAAGATCCATGGGTTGAGATCACTGGTCGCTACCCAGAGGGCAGTCGCGTGAACGCCAAGGTTACTAACCTCACCGACTACGGCTGTTTTGCCGAGCTGGAAGAGGGTGTGGAAGGCCTGGTGCACGTGTCCGAAATGGATTGGACCAACAAGAACGTACACCCCTCCAAGATCGTCAATCTCGGTGATGAGGTAGAGGTCATGGTTCTGGATATCGACGAAGAGCGTCGCCGTATCTCCCTGGGTATTAAGC
>JBLFXU010000200.1:0-6003 GCA_047609575.1 Bacteroidia bacterium
TATTCGGCTAAAGGTTGTTGCAGGTTTATTATGCGCTCACCGGTGATGCGAGGTTCTTCGCCGGCTACACGCACGAAGCCCACAATGGTAAAGCCCTGCCGATCTGTTTTGCGCCGCATGGAGCTGGTGATCGTGGCCGCTGCAGAACCAGAGCCGTAGACCAGCACCCGGCTCTTGAACTGCTTCAGATCCGATAAGTTGGCGAAGGCCTGATGGCTGACCAGACTGGCGGCAAAGGAAACTACAACGGCGTAAAGTAATACGCCGCTCCAGAGGCTGAAATCCGGGAGTAATAGGAAAACGCATAACACGACCAGCAGGCAGGCGCTGAAGCCTCCGATCGTTCGAATCAAAATACCCGTGCGACCTTCACGCATGCGCGGCTCGTATAGCCCCATGGCCGCAAGGCAGACGGCTGAAATAGCACCGAAGGTGATGGCGCGACTGGGTATTTCTGAAAGATGGGTATTGAAGGCGCCAGGCTCCATTTCGGTGAAGCACTGGATGTAAGTGCCGGCGTAAAAGGCAAGCACAAACAACGCCACATCAACTACGGCGAGCCAGTAGAATGAGGTATGAACGTGATGATTGAATACCCTAACCGTGGCCATCAAATATTCCCTGCCTTCTTCGAATCGTGGTCAATAAAAAGGGAGCGAAAAGCCCACCCCGCCTGCCTACGCTGGCGAAAATTCTACGAGACTTGAGCTAACTGCTTGCACTATCCGGGCGATAGACTGGATCTAGTCCAAGGCCGGTTATACACAGCGGATTCCCACACTTATCCACAAACTCGTTTACGCTCTAATTAAAGTAGCATGGGTTCTTATTTTTCGCTCGCGAATTTACCAGAAATGTGACTCTGTTCGCCACTCTAGGGATTGTGTATTACGACCACGCTACAGCGATCCGATGCAGGCAAACGGCAAGGTCTAATGCCTTATTTTTACATTACCTTAAAAACCATTATATAACAGTGACTTATCGCCACAATCTAATCTACCGTTCAGGGTCTGGTTGGCCCGGCAAAAAGATTTGGGCTGGCTCTGGGTGGCTGAGGAAACTTCTCGGACTGGCGGTAAAGCCATAGGCGCCAGACTGGAACAGGGCGACCATTTCACCCGGTTGTGCCTCTGGTAATCTGACTTTACTGCCCAGAATATCCAAAGGTGTACACAGGGGGCCAACCACGCTGGCCTCCTCCATATTCTGCGCTGTTACCCGGTTCGCCAGGCACAGTGGGTAGTTTTTCCGGATGATCTGGCCAAAGTTGCCAGAGGCGGCGAGATGGTGATGTAGCCCGCCATCGGTTATCAGAAAAATTTCGCCCCTGGATTCTTTGCGGTCAACGATTTTACAGACATAGACGCCGGCCTCAGCAGTGAAGTAGCGCCCCAGCTCCATCACGATCTCTGCGCCTGGGAAGCGCGTGGCTGCCTTTTCCAGCAGGCCAACCAGATTGTCGGCAATGGGCTGCAGCTCAAGCCGCTCTTCGCCGGGAAAATAGGGAATACCAAGGCCGCCTCCGATATTCAGCCAGGTCAGCGGAGCCGGAGCGAATTCCGCCAGTCGAAAGGCCAGCTCAAAAGTCTTGCTCTGGGCCTCCACGATCGCGTCAGCCCGCAGGTTCTGCGAGCCACTAAAAATGTGGAAGCCGACAAACTCCAAAGGGTGTTCTGCCAGGCTGGCCAGCATTTGGGGCACGCGCTCTGCGTCCACACCGAAGGGCTTGGGGCCGCTCCCCATTTTCATGCCGGCGGACTTCAACTCAAAATCGGGGTTGACCCGAATGGCTACCGGCGGCCGTTTTCCCGTCTTATGCGCAAGTATTGCAATGCGCGCCATCTCCCCCTCGGATTCCATATTGATGATCACGCCTGCGGCGACTGCCTCACGCAAATCCTCATCAGATTTTCCAGGGCCGGCAAAACTGATCATTCTTGGATCTGTGCCGGTCGCTAGTGCAACGCGTAGTTCGCCAGCTGAAGCTACGTCCAGACCATCAGTGAGTCCTGCCAGATGCGCAACCACCTCAGGCATGGGGTTGGCCTTCATGGCGTAATGCAGATGCAGGCTACTGGGGAGTAAATCGCGCAACTGCTGTACTTTTTGCGCCATGACTGCGCCATCATAGGCATAAAAGGGTGTGCTGCCGATTTCATTGGCAATGTCGGTAACGGGCCTTCCTCCGAGCTGCAGTACATTGTTCTGTACCGGGAACTGGTCCATAGGTGCGTGTACCGGGGGCTTCGGCTTGTTCATGGTTTGTCATCCAGAAAGAGGGCCTGGTATTGGTCTGAGAGTGTGCGTCGGTCGATCTTGCCATTCTGGTTATGGGGCAGGGTGTCCGTGGCGATCACGCGAGCAGGTACCATGAAGTTGGGCAGCTGTGCCTTGCAATGGGCCAGTACTCTTTGTTCCAGTTCATTGCCGCCTGTGTCGCCCTTGGCAGGTGTGATCAGCAAGAGAATGGCCTGGCCCAGCGCGCTGTGTGGTAATCCCAATGCAGCAACCTGCGCCAGACCGCCGCAACTGTGTGCAGTCTCTTCTACTTCTGTGGGACTGACACGATAGCCTGAGGTTTTGATCATTTCGTCTTTGCGGCTGATGAAATACAGGTAACCGTCATGGTCCCGCACAACCTGATCGCCGGAAAATACGGCCATTTCAGTCGTTGGAATTTCACCGGGCTGCACCGGGCTGGGCTTGAAGCACTCAGCTGTTTTTTCCGGGTCGTTCCAGTATCCGAGGCTGACCAATGCACCGCGATGCACAAGTTCACCGGGCTCATCGGGTCCGCAGGGTGCGCCTTCCTCGTTTATAACCAGGATATCTGCGTTGGGAATGGCCTTGCCAATGGACTCCGGGCGAGCATCTATCTCGTCGGGGGGCAGATACGTCGAGCGGAAGGCTTCGGTCAGGCCATACATCAGAAAGATGCTGGTCTTTGGCAATAGCGCCTGGAGCCTGCGGGTTGTTGCGACGGGCATGGCGCCACCAGTATTGGTGACATAGCGCAGGGTATCTGCAGCTTCCGCGGGCCAATCCAGGTCCTTCAACTGGTTCCAGAGTGGCGGCACTGCGGCTAGACCGGTGATACGGTGGCGCACAAGTGCTTTAAGTACATCACGCGGCAGCAGGTAATCCATGATGACGACCGCAGCGCCGACGGAGAAAGCGGTGGTCAGTTGGCTAAGTCCTGCATCGAAACTCAGGGGGAGAACCGCGAGTATTCGGTCCTCGTGGGTGTTGTCCAAATAGCACGCTACGCTCGTTGCCCCGGCCACCATATTGCGGTGGGACAGCACTACGCCTTTAGGATTGCCAGTGCTACCGGAAGTATAGAGGATGGCCGTCATATCGGTATCAATACGACGGTGCGGTGGCTTGCTGGCGTCACTACTGGTGAAATCGTCCCAAGTTATTACCTTTTTCCCGGCCATTTCCAGGCCATCGGGCAGCGTATTTTCAACGAGCACCACGGTGTGCAGGTCTGGGCACTGGGGTAATATTTCCTGCAGGGATTGCAGGCGCGGTCGCGAGGTGATCAGTACGCGAACATTGCAATGGGGCAGAATATGGGCGAGCTGAGGCGGTTTTAGCAGTGGATTGACTGGTACAAAGCAGGCGCCAGCTGCCGCGGCACCGAACAGGCCAAAAACAGTTTCCGGTTGTTTGGGCAGGTAGACGGCTATCCGTTCGCCCGCTTCAATACCAGATGCTAGCAGCCCCGACGCAACCGCCTGAATATGGAGCAGCAGTTGCCCATAGGAATAACTTTGATCCTTATATAACAGCGCGGCCCTGTCGGGTGCGATCCGGGCGCTTTGCTCAATGAAGTGATGTATCAAGTTGGCCATGAAAGGGACAGCAGGCGTTGCGGCTCGTCGAAATTGAAGGGATAGTGTAGCGTATATAAATATAAGCTATAAGGCAGAGTGTCCGATGAAAGCGACCGCAGGACAACGTCCGATCTCACGAACTGTGAATGAGCGCACAGCCGCAGGCTTTGGCGAGTCGATGGGTCTGGTGTGTTTGCTGCTATTAGTACTCATTCCGGGCGCTGCTGCGAGTGAGCTGCCATATCTGATCGACCGTATTAAGCCGTCGGTGGTAGGCATTGGTACGGCCTATCCTCCGCGGCAGCCAGGCCGTACCGGTCCGGCGCAGCGCATTTTGGGTACCGGTTTTGCTGTGGGTAATGGCCTGCAGATCATCACCAATGCGCATGTGCTTCCCAAGGACATGGATCGTGAACACAATGAATCGCTGGTGGTATTTATTGGTCGCGGCGCCCAGGCCAATGCCCACCCAGCGCGTGTTATTGAAATCGATGAGGCGCATGATTTGGCTTTGTTGTCTTTTAAGGGCAATCCGCTGCCGGCTCTGCAGTTGGGAGATTCGGATGCCGTCCGGGAAGGACAGCGGGTGGCATTTATGGGATTTCCCATCGGGATGGTGTTGGGGTTATACCCGGTCACCCATCAGGGACTTGTCTCTTCCATAGCGCCATTGGCTGTACCCACAAGCCAGGTGGGAGAGCTGACTTCATTGCATATCAGTCGCATGCGCAAGCAGTCTACCGGATTCCAATTGGACGCTACCGCCTATCCTGGGAACAGCGGCAGCCCTGTTTTTGAGTTGCGTCATGGACGGGTCATAGGGGTGCTTAATAGTGTAATGGTTAAGCAAACGCGTGAATCGGTGCTGACTCAACCTTCCGGGATTAGCTACGCAATACCTTCGCGCTATGTTCAGGAGTTGCTGCCGGCGCCCTAGGTTCAGCTGTGTCACGTTGGCGCTTGACCTATCGATCATACACACGCGCTGGTACTTATACCCTACGTCTCTAAGCTCACGCCATTTGCAGTGCCGCCAGAACGCGCCATCTTTGCACCGGTTAGCATTGCTTCACAGTAACGTGCGTTGTATGCAAACTTCATCATCATGGGCTGTGTATTCACTCGGTTTGACCTGACAGGACGCAAGACATGTAGAATGCAGGCTATCTGTTGATAGCGACGATGCGGAGGTGCTGTTTGGATCTGTTTAAGCGCAAGACCCGCATATTGTTGGTCTGCACCGAAAATATTTGCCGTTCGCCCATGGCCGAGGGGTTGCTGAAGCACTACCTGGCAGAGATGGGACTGGCGAAAAGTGTGCAGGTCGCATCAGCGGGTACCCAGGCCAACCAGCCTGGACTGCGTCCTGATACGCGAGCGCAGAAAATTGCGGCTCGTTCCGGGATCGATATTTCCCGCGTGCGAGCGCGGCGCATCACTGATCGGGATTTTGAGCGCTCCGATATGATCGTCGCTATGGATACGAACAACCTGGAGTATCTGGAAAAAACCTGCCCGCCTTTGGAGCGCGACAAGCTTAGCTTACTGCTCAGTTATGCCGAAGGAGGAGAGGGGAGGGATGTCCCCGACCCCTACTACGGCAGTACTGAAGGATTTGAGTCTGTTTTCGAAATTATCGACGCCGCTATCTATGAATTGGTGCCCCATATTGCGCGGCTAATTGAATGATACGAGATACTACTTCATAGGAGCTAGAGGCTAATGTGCGGCGCGTCAAAATCACTCGTAAAGGCAGGTCGGTAACTACCGGGTAGTGAGTCTCATGACGAATAAGGGTACTTCCCTGGTGGAAGATTTTCAGCACACTTCAATTTGGAGCTGGCAACCTCGCCTGAGCTTTTGGCGCGTGTCTGCGAGACATCCGTTACCCCAAATCACAGACAGTAAAAAGCCCACCGAAGTGGGCTTTTTACATCAGGCTTTCTGCTTATGCTTTTTTACGACGTGACCAGCCAAGGCCAACAAGCGCAGCGCCGAACATCAGCAAGGTGGCGGGAGCTGGAACCGAGCCCGTTACTATCACGCTGGATGACCAGCTGCCAGACTCTGTGCCAGCGCTACAGGTGCCTGCAGTGACATCAGACTCTAAGCACACTGCGTTGGCTGTGAACCTACCGATGAACTGGCTTGAGTCGAAGCC
>JBLFXU010000201.1:0-5959 GCA_047609575.1 Bacteroidia bacterium
CCTGTCCCCGGGGGCGTCTGGCGACCGGACGTCGCCAGCCGAGCCTGTACATGGATGTACGTTTTTTGGCGCGGCAGGCGTCCCCGGTCCCCGGTGACAGGTTAGCTCTCGTACTCCTTGCTCCGTGCCCCATGAATGTTTTCAAACTAAGCCAATACCCCCGGTCAAAACTGGTTCAGTACAGCGCCGATCAATACCACCTGCGGCACCGTTACCAGGGGCAGGCAAAGAGCGATACGCCAAGAGTGCGTGGTGTCCTTAATGGACATCACCTCGGTGTAATCTGTTGCCACACCGGCCATCAGGAAGGTAAAGCTGTTGCCCGGGGCTCCGGCTCTGTTCATCAGATCCGCAGCAATGGGGGTAGAGCCTTCGGAACACACTTCAATCACCGTGGTGGCCAGCAGTGTCAGCCAGAGTCCGCCCATCGTCGCGCCAAACCAGGTGGCAAACGCCTCTTCTGGCACCAGCGCCCGAATGAGACCTGCCAGCACCAGGCCAAACAGCGCCCAGCGGATGACAACCCGAGAGCCGGCAAAGCCTTCTCGCAATACTTCGGCACTACCCGCAAGCGAGAAACGAATCGTCTGGCGGAATTCACCCCACAGTTCCGGCAGGGGTCGCTCCGGCTCCAGCTCCTCTTGCCAGGGGTTGCCTGGCAGCTGGCCCCGGCGCACCAGAGAATCAAATATCAGCCCGGTCACAATACCAATGACCAGGGACAAAAGAATGAAGAGCAGGGTCCAGCCAAGGCCGATAAGACCGATCAGAATCAATGTCAGCGATAAGGAATTCCAGGGGCTGGCCAACAGGAACGCCATCACCTGACCAACACTCGCCCCGCGTTCATAGAGTTTCATACCCACCGCGAGAATTCCGTGGCTGCACATATCCAGAAATACACCGGCAAGCGTTGCACGTCCCAGACCTACAAGGCCCGCTTCACGACCCAGCATGCCCATTACCAATTCACGCGGTACCCGACCCAGAAGTCCCACAAAAAGTATCCCGATTGCGATACCCCACCACATCTGATTGAACAACTCGTAGATACCGCCGGTAAAGATACCCAGCATGGACGTGTGATCGTGCTGCAGGAAAGAACCCACCGGGTAGGCCACTGCGATGACAATAAAGCTGCCCCAGAACAGATAGTCGCGCTTTGCAGGTGTCTCGCAACAGCCGTCGTCCTGTGCTTGCTCAGTCCCGTGACACGCACCGTCCGGGGCTGCAGCAGCGTTCGTGTGGCTAGTGCAGTGACCTGCTGCCTCTTGCGAGTGTGGCACTTCGTGAGCGTCACTCATACTGACTCCCCTGCACTACCAGAGAGGTCTTCGAGAATCGCGCACTCCGGCCCCTCGTCACCATGACAACGGCTGGCCATCTCCTGCAACACGCGCTGCATATCCAACAACTGATCAATGCGCGACTGCAATTGTTCGCTTTTCTCCAGCACCAGCTCACGGGCATGCCGGCTCTGGCGCTTCGTGTCTCGCTGCAGGTCCAGCAGTTGACGGCACTCTTGCAGATCAAAGCCGACGCCTCGTGCCCGGGCCAGAAAGTGCAGCTCTTCAACGGCACGCTGATCGTACTGACGGTAGCCATTGTTGCCACGAACGGCGGGCGCAATCAGGCCGATGCCTTCGTAGTAGCGAATTGTCTTGGCGCTAAGACCACTCTTGCCCGCTGCCTGGGAAATATTCATATCCACCTCGTTCAGACCGCAACTTCACAGTCCTGATGTCATAACGATAGTGTTAATGTAAACCTTCCAGCCACTGTAAGGTCAAGGGACTTATTGAACAGAGTTTCGCCCTTTGTGACGCGAGTCCAACAGGACTTGAGAAGTGATACGCAAGAAGGGTTAGGCCGGTGCGAGCTGCTCGACCATTAACTGGACTGTGCGACGCCCGCGAAACTCGTTCACGTCAAGGCGATAAGCAATGTCGACTCGTTCAACGGACTCGTCGGGCCAGCACTGCGGGTCGATATTGAACGCGATGGCATCGACAATTTGCTCGCTACCGACCGGGGCCAGAACCATCTTCAGGTGACGTTCTCCTACCAGGCGCTGGCTTACGAGCGTGAATATGCCATCGAAGATCGGTTCTGGAAAATGCTGCCCCCAGGGACCGGCAAAGCGCAATGCGCTGGCAACCTCAAGATCGATATCGCAATCCAACAATTCACCATCAGACTCAATCACCGCCTGCAGCTCGACGTCCTGTGCATGTCGCTCGACTTCGCCGACAAACGCAGCGGCGAACTGCTCGTACGCATCGCGCCGCAGCGTTAAGCCGGCAGCCATAGCGTGACCGCCAAACCGATTTATCAATCCGGGGTGCCGGGTTGCGAGCGCATCGAGAATGTCGCGGATATGAATGCCCGCAATGGAACGGGCAGAGCCCTTGATCTCGCCATCATCGCCATCGGCGAAAGCAATAGTCGGTCGATGCAAACGATCTTTAATACGCGATGCCAGAATACCGATCACTCCCTGGTGCCAGCCACTCTGGTACAGCGTCATGGCAACAGGCGGCTCACTCTCCTCAAACATCGGCATCTCTGCAATTATTTGCATAGCCTCGTCCTGCATGTCTTTTTCGATCACACGACGGTCCTGGTTAAGCCGATGTAGTTCCGTCGCAAGAGACCGGGCAGGAGCGGACGCCTCACTCAAAAGGCACTCTATGCCAATAGACATATCATCCAGCCGCCCCGCCGCATTGATGCGCGGCCCGACCGCAAAGCCCAGGTCCGAGGCTACCACCGCATGCTCAGGGCGCGCGGCTATTTCGAGCAACGCACGTATACCCGGCCTGGCCTTACCCGCACGAATTCGGCGCAAGCCATGCGCAACAAGGATTCGGTTGTTACGGTCCAGTGGCACAACGTCCGCTACGGTACCCAGCGCCACCAGGTCGAGAACGTCACCCAGATTCGGCTCGGGACGCTGCTCGAACCAGCCGCGCGCGCGCAACTCCGTACGCAGCGCAAGCATGATGTAGAAGATAACGCCTACCCCTGCCAAATTCTTGCTAGGGAAATCACAGGCACTTTGATTAGGGTTGACGATGACATCCGCTGCGGGCAACTCGCGTCCTGCAAGGTGATGATCAGTTACCAGTGTGGCAATGCCCAGGGCGCGTGCTGCTGCAACACCCTCAATACTCGAAATCCCGTTGTCTACGGTGATGAGCAAATCCGGGCGATTGCGCGCCGCCAACGCAACGATTTCCGGGGTGAGACCATAGCCATACTCAAAACGGTTCGGCACCAGGTAATCGACATAGCGGGCACCACAGGCCTTGAGCACCGTCATCGCCAGGGCTGTGCTAGTGGCGCCATCTGCATCGAAATCACCGACGATTAGAATCTGGTCGTTGCGGGCAATGGCATCGGCAATCAGCACGGCGGCGGCATCAGCATTGTGCAATTGAGTCGGTGGCAGCAACTGATCCAGGGCCAGATCAAGATGTTCTGTTGAGGTGAGCCCCCGGGCAGTATAGATACGCGCCAACAGCGGATGGATATCCGTCTGGTCGAAGTGACTTGTATCGGGAAGCTGACGCCGGCGAACCTGTTTTTGCATCGTCAGCGTCTCCGTCAGCGACAGTGTCAGACGTTGATATGGGTCGCCATGAAGGCCTGTACCGCCCCAATCTCATTGGGTAGTACCTCAAAGCGCTCGGTGCGCTCATACAGGTCCCGCAAGTGCAACGGCAGGTGTACGTCTTCAGTAATCCCAGCGCTGCGCACCGCATCCGGAAATTTGGCCGGATGGGCAGTGGCCAGCGTCACAATAGGCACTACGCCGGCCAGATCGCTGTCCAGCGCGGCCTTCACCCCAATCGCACTGTGTGGATCGAGCAGATAGTCACAGTCGTTCCAGGTCGCTGCAATTTGCTGACGGGTTTCATCATCCGTAACACACTGACTACTGAACAATCCCCTGGCCCGCTGCATTGCGGCGTCACTAAAGCTGATGTCTTGGCTGTCGAGTTGCGCCATGAGGGTAGCGATGGTATTGCCATCGCGCTCATAAAGATCAAACAACAGGCGTTCAAAGTTACTGGACACGGTGATGTCCATGCTCGGTGACAGTGTGTGAGCCAATGGCTGCCGACCATAGGTCCCGGTGGTCAGCACTCGATGCAGCACGTCATTGCGGTTGGTGGCAATAATGAGCCGCTCTACCGGTAACCCCATTTTGCTGGCCAGATAACCGGCAAAGATGTCGCCAAAATTGCCAGTGGGCACCGAAAAGGCAACAGAGCGATCTGGCGCGCCAAGCGCCAGACCGGCGTAAAAGTAGTAAACAATCTGAGCCATAATCCGTGCCCAGTTGATAGAGTTCACCGCAACCAGCGAACGCTCTGCCGGTAGGAAACTGCGGTCACCAAAGCTCGCTTTGACCATGGCCTGACAATCATCGAAATTGCCCTGCACCGCAATGTTATGGATATTGTCACCGGCAACACCGGTCATCTGCCGACGCTGCACCTCCGACACCCGCTCGTGGGGATGCAGAATAAAAATATCGACGTTACTACAGTGCCTACAGCCTTCTATCGCGGCCGAGCCAGTATCACCTGAGGTTGCGCCCATAATGACGACCTTCTGGTGGCGCCGCTGCAGCACGTAATCCAGCAGGCGGCCAAAAAACTGTAGCGCGAAATCCTTGAAAGCCAGAGTTGGGCCGTGAAACAGCTCCAGCACCCATTGGTTGGGTGCAATCTGCACCATGGGCGCAACGGCGTTGTGGCGAAACCCAGCATAGGACTCCTCCAGCAGGCGACGCAAATCGGCTTGGGGTACACAGTCATCAACAAACGGGGAAATGATCTTTTGCGCCAGGCTCACATAGTCCAGCGTCGCCATCTCGCGCAATTCTTGCGCACTGAACTTGGGCAGGGATTCAGGCACATACAACCCACCGTCCGATGCCAGCCCGGTCAGCATAACCTCTTCAAAATTGAGCGCAGGGGCTTGGCCCCGAGTGCTGATGTACTTCACAAGCGCTGACCTCTAACCGTCCAGAGTTGCCACCCGAATTCGGGTAATCGCTCCATTAATAGTATCCAATGTCTCGATGGCCTGCACGGCCGCATCTACCTTTTCCTGAGGCGCGCTATTGGTCAGAACCACCACGGGCACGTTCGACTGCCCCGCCCCTGGCGCCTTCTGTATCAAACCTTCAATGCTGATGCCCTGCTCACTGAAAATGCTGGTAACCCGGGACATAACGCCAGGCTTATCCTGTGCTTCCATACGCAAATACCAGGGTGTTTCCACCTGCGCCATGGGCAGGATGGGAAGCTCCCGCAAGGCCTCACCGCTAACGCCCAATGCGGGAATGCGATTCGATTGACCGGCGCTGATATCGCGGGCCAGATCTACAAGGTCCGCCACTACCGCTGAAGCTGTGGGCGCCGCACCGGCGCCGGCGCCGTAATAAAGCGTTGGACCGACCGCATCGCCTGCCACCAGCACAGCATTGTTAACGCCATCAACATTGGCCAGCAAGCGATGCTTGGGTATCAATGTCGGATGTACGCGTAACTCAACGCCCAGTTCGGTTTGCCGGGCAATGCCCAGGTGCTTTATGCGATAACCCAGCTCATTGGCGTATTCAACATCTTCGACCGTGAGCTTGGTAATGCCCTCGGTATACACCGCTTCCATTTGCAACGGCATACCAAAGGCCAGGGATGCAAGAATGACCAGCTTGTGCGCGGCATCAATGCCCTCTACATCAAAGGTAGGGTCGGCCTCGGCATAACCCAGCGCCTGCGCCTGCGCCAACACATCGGAAAAATCGCGGCCTTTGTCACGCATCTCGGTCAGTATAAAGTTCGTAGTGCCGTTGATAATCCCGGCTAACCACTCGATACGATTGCCTGCCAGGCCTTCGCGTAAAGCCTTGATAATGGTGATGCCACCGGCAACGGCCGCC
The DNA here is from genome assembly GCA_047609575.1 of Bacteroidia bacterium. GTDB lineage: Bacteria > Pseudomonadota > Gammaproteobacteria > Pseudomonadales > Halieaceae > Marimicrobium. The sequence goes on from JBLFXU010000201.1 coordinate 5,957, forward strand.
TCA
>JBLFXU010000202.1:0-5946 GCA_047609575.1 Bacteroidia bacterium
GGTACTTTGGATGCCGAGGTAATCGACCTGGCGGCGCTCAAGGAAGCGGATCTGGTAAACGATAGCGTCACACGCGCCCGTGTATTTCTATCGGGTAAGCTTGACAAGGCTGTGACCGTTAAAGGGCTCGGTGTCACTAAGGGAGCACGGGAAGCTATCGAGAAAGCTGGCGGGAAGATCGAGGAATAAATGGCTACTGGGCAACTGCCATCAGTTAACAAAGCGGGGCTCGGTGAGCTGTTCGCGCGGCTTCGCTTTGTCTTGCTGGCGATCATTGTTTATCGCATAGGCACTCATATACCGGTGCCCGGGATTGATCCTAATCAGCTGCAGGCTTTGTTCAACCAGAACCAGGGCACGATTCTGGGGCTTGCCAATATGTTTTCTGGTGGCGCTCTTGAAAGAATGAGCATACTGGCCCTGGGCATTATGCCTTACATCTCTGCGTCCATTATCATGCAGTTAATGTCGGCCGTGACACCGCAGCTTGAGACGCTAAAGAAAGAGGGCGAGTCAGGCAGGCGTAAAATTAGCCAGTACACTCGTTACCTGACCGTCGTTTTGGCCATAATCCAGGCTACGGGTATGACCGTTGGTATGGCCAACAACGGCATGTCCTTTGATACCTCTATCGTATTTTATGTGATCGCTATCACATCGCTGGTTACGGGCGCCGTTTTCATGATGTGGTTGGGTGAGCAGATCACGGAAAAGGGAGTGGGTAACGGAATATCTCTGCTCATTTTCGCCGGGATTGTCGCGGGTTTACCTTCTGCTATCGGCCAGTCACTAGAGCAGGCAAGGCAAGGCGAGCTAAATATTCTGTTGCTGTTGGCGGTTTTGGCATTTGCGATGTTTATGATTTTTGCGATCATTTTTATCGAGCGCGGCCAACGCCGGATTACGGTGAACTATGCCAAGCGCCAGCAAGGTAGGAAGATGTATCAGGCGCAGAGCTCGCATCTGCCTCTGAAGGTTAATATGGCAGGTGTAATCCCCGCCATTTTCGCCAGTAGTATTTTGTTGTTCCCGGCGTCTATTGCCCAGTGGTTCGGATCCAGCGGTTCCGCCGACTGGTTACAGGACATGGCACTGGCCATTGGCCCAGGTCAGCCTTTGAACATATTGCTGTTTACCGTATTTATTGTGTTCTTCTGTTTTTTCTATACGGCGTTGATGTTCAACCCAGTTGAAGTGGCAGACAACCTGAAACGCTCTGGCGCATTTGTGCCTGGTATCCGGCCTGGACAACAGACAGCCAATTATATCGACGGGGTGCTCACGCGCTTGACGGTATTTGGAGCAGCCTATATTGCCATAGTCTGTCTTATACCTCAGTTTCTGGTAGTAACGGCAAACGTGCCGTTTTACCTGGGCGGCACCTCGCTGCTAATCGTGGTGGTAGTGGTTATGGATTTCATGGCCCAAGTTCAGAGTCACATGATGTCGCATCAGTATGACTCGGTCATGAAGAAGGCCAATTTGAAGAATTATGGTGGCTCCGGGCGCGCCAAGTAGGCGTGTTAGTCGCTGCAGTGGAGTAGGAAAGATGAAAGTACGTGCATCGGTAAAGAGAATTTGTAGGAACTGCAAAGTGGTTCGTCGCAAGGGTGTGGTTCGTGTGATTTGTAAAACAGATCCGCGTCACAAACAGCGTCAGGGCTGATTAGTTGCAACAGTTGATTTTTGGAAACGATATCGCTAGAATGTCGCGCCTTTTGTGCGCTGTTCAGGGTGCCAATGTCTGCCAAATGCGCAGTTTTGCGTTAACGTGGCAGATATCACAGATGATTGGAGAAAGTTGAATGGCTCGAATAGCCGGGGTCAACATACCGGATAACAAACACACTGTTATCTCTTTGACATACATTTTCGGTGTTGGGCGCAGTCAGGCTCGTCGCCTGTGTGCTGAAACCGGTGTCGGTGAAGCCACGAAGATCGGTGAGTTGACCGAACAGGAGATGGATGCACTGCGGGGCAAAGTAACAGAGATGATGGTCGAAGGTGACCTTCGTCGTGATGTGTCCATGAACATCAAGCGTCTAATGGATCTTGGGTGTAACCGTGGCCTTCGTCACCGCCGTGGCCTGCCACTGCGTGGGCAGCGTACCAAGACCAATGCCAGAACACGTAAGGGTCCGCGCAAGCCGATTCGTAAGTAGACAAGAAAATAAGTAGGCGGGAAACCGCGAACCCTTATTTAGTGTAGCTGCACCTTAGTGCAGTGTTGATATTAAAGCAGGAAACAAAGTATGGCTAAGCCAGGCGAGAAAAGCACTCGTAAGAAGATTACCAAGACTGTTGTAGATGGCATTGCTCACATTCATGCCTCTTTCAACAACACTATCATTACGATCACTGACCGTCAGGGTAATACCCTAAGTTGGGCTACGTCTGGTGGATCAGGTTTCCGGGGTTCTCGTAAGAGCACACCTTTCGCTGCACAGGTAGCCGCAGAGCGTGCGGGCGAAGCAGCCAAGGAATATGGTTTGAAGAATCTTGATGTTCAGGTCAAAGGCCCAGGCCCAGGTCGGGAATCAGCGGTTCGCGCCTTGAACTCGTGTGGCTACAAGATCGGTAACATCACTGATGTCACACCTATCCCTCATAACGGCTGCCGGCCCCCGAAGAAACGTCGCGTATAACGCACATAGGATTGAATTGAGATGGCTCGATATATAGGACCTAAGTGCAAGCTCTCCCGTCGGGAGGGAACTGACCTTCAGCTCAAGAGTGGTGTCCGCGCGTTGGAGACCAAATGTAAGGTTGAAGCGATTCCAGGCCAGCATGGTGCTCGCCGAGGTCGTTTGTCAGATTACGGTGTGCAGTTGCGTGAAAAACAAAAAGTGCGCCGCATTTATGGAGTGCTTGAAAAGCAATTCCGCAATTACTACAAGGATGCTGCCAGGCAGAAGGGCGCCACAGGTGAAAACCTGCTGCAATTGCTTGAGAGCCGTCTGGACAACGTGGTCTATCGCATCGGTTTTGGTTCTACACGCGCCGAATCGCGTCAACTGGTGTCCCACAAGGCCGTGCTTGTTAATGGTACGGCAGTGAGTATCGCCTCATACCAGGTGCAAGCCGGTGATGTGGTTTCACTGCGCGAGAAAGCACAGAAGCAACTCCGCGTTCAATCTGCTATGGCTCTTGCCGCCCAACGTGGCGAGCCCGAGTGGATTGAGATCAACGCCGACAAACTCGAGGCAGTCTTTAAAGCTGTGCCCGATCGTCAGGATCTCTCATCCGAGATCAATGAAAATCTGATCGTCGAGCTTTACTCCAAGTAATTCACTGAAGTATACCCAGAGACAGGTGCCAATAATGCAGAGTGCAGTGAACGAGTTTTTGACCCCCCGCGTGATAAATGTCGAGGAGAAGACCAGCACCCGCTCCCAGGTGACCCTGGAGCCGCTGGAGCGTGGTTTTGGCCACACCTTAGGTAACGCGCTTCGCAGGATTTTGCTGTCATCCATGCCAGGTTCTGCCATTACGGAAGTAGAGATTGATGGCGTGCTGCATGAATACAGTGCCATTGAAGGTGTGCAGGAAGATGTAATTGAGATCCTGCTCAATCTGAAAGGTGTTGCGCTGGTAATGAACGGCAAGGAAGAAGCCGAACTCACCCTGAGCAAGAAGGGTCCAGGTTCAGTAACCGCTGGCGATATACAGGTTGATCACGATATTGAGATCCGTAACCCAGAGCATGTGATTTGCCACCTGAATGCTGACGCAGAGATCAACATGAAATTGACCGTGGCCTTGGGCCGTGGTTACTCACCTGCTGATTCGCGTGAAAATCCTGAAGAAGAAACACGTTCGATTGGCCGACTGCAACTGGACGCCACGCACTCTCCAGTGCATCGCGTATCTTATGTTGTTGAAGCAGCCCGTGTAGAGCAGCGCACCGATTTGGACAAGCTGGTTTTGGATCTTGAAACCAACGGTACAATCGATCCGGAAGAGGCCATTCGCCGTGCTGCGACTATTCTGCAGCAACAGCTTGCGGTGTTTGTTGATCTGGAAAGCGAAAGTGAGTCCGAGTCCATTGAGGAAGAGGATGAAGTCGATCCTATCCTGTTGCGTCCTGTTGACGATCTAGAGCTTACCGTGCGCTCAGCTAACTGCCTCAAGGCAGAAAATATCTACTACATCGGTGATCTGGTTCAACGCACCGAAGTAGAGCTGCTCAAGACTCCAAACCTTGGTAAGAAGTCTTTGACAGAAATTAAGGACGTGCTTGCTTCACGGGGCTTGTCACTGGGTATGCGTCTCGATAACTGGCCGCCAGCGAGCCTGAAAAATGATGATCGGGTATTAAGCGCTTAAAGCTCATCCCGATCGATAGATCAGCAGTGCTGCGATAGCACCGAAAAATAGGATTGAAACAATGCGTCATCGTCACAGTGGACGTCAACTGAATCGCAATAGTTCCCACCGAAAGGCTATGTTTCGCAACATGGCAGTATCGTTGGTTGAGCACGAGTTGATCAAGACTACCTTGCCCAAAGCCAAGGAACTGCGCGGCTATGCCGAGCCTCTTATTACTCTGGCGAAGACTGACAGTGTTGCTAATCGCAGACTGGCTTTCGACCGCACCCGTAGCAAAGAAGCCGTTGGTAAGTTATTTGGTGAGCTCGGTCCTCGTTATCAGGAACGCCCAGGCGGCTATATCCGTATTATGAAGTGTGGCCTTCGTACGGGAGACAAGGCGCCGATGGCCTATGTCGAGCTCGTAGACCGGCCTCAGCCTGATTCTTACGACGACGAAGACTAAACCCAAGCTCCGGGAAGGAATGTCCCGGGACGCAAACAGGTGAAGCGGCCTCGCCCATGATCACCCATAGCGGCTCCCCCAGGAGTATGGTTGCCTCGCTATTTGGCAATCGCACGCTCATTGCCCGAATGACCAAGCGCGAAGTGATTGCCCGCTATAGGGGATCCTTTATCGGTCTTGCTTGGTCCTTTTTCAACCCTATCCTGCTCCTCATCGTCTACACGTTAGTTTTTTCCTTGGTGTTCAAGTTTCGCTGGGGAGATGATCGCTTTGGCGCAGACGGCGATGGCAACCTCGCAATCATGATTTTCAGTGGCATGATAGTCCACGCGCTGTTCTCTGACGCGTTTATTCGCAGCCCTGCGCTGATTACGAGCAATAGTAATTTCGTCAAACGCGTCGTTTTTCCGCTGGAGATACTGCCGTGGGTCACCATGGGAGCTGCCCTGTTTCACCTCGTTGTTAGCTTGACGGTACTGGTCGTAGCTCAGACATTGGTGACCGGGCAGGTCCATCCGACAATCCTTCTCATCCCGCTGGCATTGCTGCCGCTGGTTTTGTTTACGATGGGTATTTCCTGGTTTTTTGCGTCAGCGGGAGTCTATTTTCGGGATCTTGCGCAGGCATCAGGCATTATCAGTACGATAATGCTTTTTCTGTCGCCGGTATTTTACCCGTTAAGTGCAGTGCCAGAGGACTATCGCAGCCTGTTCTATCTCAATCCGCTGACCTACATGATCGAGCTAATTCGCGACCTAGTGGTGTTCGGGCAACTGCCTGTATGGCCCCATTACGTAGGGTATTTCCTGATCAGTACGATCGTGGCCTGTCTTGGTTATACGTGGTTTCAGAAGACCCGTCGGGGGTTTGCCGATGTCATCTGAGGCAGTGATCAAGGTTGATAGTTTGGGGAAGACCTATCGGCTTTTTGACCGTCCGTAGGATCGTTGCGAGCAGATGCTCAGTTGCGGCAAAAAAATGTAATACACTGAATTTCCAGCTCTACAAGATGTGAGTTTTACTGTGTCCGCAGGGGAAGCGGTGGGCATCATAGGCCGCAACGGTTCCTGAAGATCGACCCTGCTGCAAACTATTTGCGGCACGCTCAACCAAGCTTGTGGCGATGTCACGGTAAACGGCAAGGTCGCAGCGCTGCTGGAATTGTGAACCGG
>JBLFXU010000203.1:0-5941 GCA_047609575.1 Bacteroidia bacterium
GAGAATCACGACATTCAGAATTTGCTAAATCTGCTGGACGGCTCTGTTGATTTTGTCGTCGGCGACCGACGCACGTTAATGCACCAGATAAATGAGTACTTGTTTAAGCGTAAAGGAGAGTTGGCCGTAGCCCGGGTTTCCCTGCCGCAAGTTCAACGACATGTGGCCCTCAGTCGCGACCTTCCCGACTACACGGAAATACTGGAGCAGTTCAATAAATCTCTGGCGGCCAGCCGTAAGGATGGCTCGATCGATGCGATCGTAAAAAAGTGGGATGACGCATTGGGCACTCTATAAGACGCCAATCGTTTCACTTTTTCTGGAGCATGGCAATATACTCTGAACGCACCTCTGTAACGGAACGGTCGCCTGGCGTTTCGGCCCACTCGAGTATCCTTGCAACTTCATCGACAAAGCTCTCAGAGTACGACAGCGCTACACGCTCCCAGTGGGACTCAGCGACTGGCCCCGCGCCTACATGGGTTATGATTTTGATCGAAAATCCTAGCCAGGCTTCTGCATCCAGAAGTCCCTGCCGGTACTGATAGTACGCGTTCTCCGCTACGCGCATTCTCAGCCAAACCCAGCGTATGTAATTCGACAGCTCCTCAGGATTGAGTTCTTCTCCGGTGGTGGCCTTCCTTGAAGCGCTAGAGAGTATTTGCGGTCAAAGTACAAACTCCATCGCGAGACACCTATCACGTGAGCAGAGTGCGAGAGATAGCGCCCAGAACACAGACCACGAGTTGAGAGTCTCAGTACGCACGGACGAGAATAGTAATCTAGACTGTCCCTCATTTCTTGTGGCGGATTTCTTTGTCAGGGACAGCTTCGCGGCAGGGGCGTTAGAAAATGCGATATGGTGTGATCTGAAGGGCGAATTCCTGAGCCATTAACCCCTAAATAAATAGTTGTACCCGAAGGAAAACCGATATGAGACATACAGAAGGTCGCCGTAGCTCTTTCACCGTTGGTGTGGCATCTATGATGCTGCTATTGGTGCTGTCATCTTGCAGTGATAGTAACAATGATAATCTGACATTCTTGCAAAAGCCCCAGGCAGATAACCCGCTGGTAGAAGGGCCGGTTACCGCCGGCGGCGCCGATGATTGTTGCATTATTAATGTACTGGGTATTGAGTTGGATATTCGTGTGTTGGATTCCTATACACCAGGCACCGCATTTTATGGCCGGCCATTGATCTATCCAGAAGAAGAGGTTGGTTACCGTGAGACCGAGTACTTTTTTTCCGGCACGGCCATGTCTTATATTGCTACCGACGAACTCGCCTCTGACGGTGTCTGGTCTGTTGCGCAAGCGGATGCAGCGCAGTACAAATCTCGTATAGTTGTGGATAGACCGGTCAATGAAGCTGATTTCAACGGTACTGTAGTGGTGGAGTGGCTCAACACGACCTCCGGTCTTGATTCCTCCCCGGATTGGAACCAGATGCATACGGAGCTAACGCGTGAAGGGTATGTCTGGGTGGGTGTGTCAGCGCAGTTGGCAGGAATACTAGAGAGTACGGCGCCCTTTGGGATTCCTCTGACATTGTTGGATGTGGAGCGCTACGGCAGCCTGCACCATCCAGGGGATAGTTTTTCTTACGATATATTTTCCCAAGCGGCACAGGCGGTGCGTAACCCGGTGGGAATGGACCCGCTGGAGGGCTTGCAGGTGGAGCGGATGATTGCAGTGGGTCAATCCCAGTCGGCGAGCCGTCTGGCCACCTATGTTAATGCTGTCCATCCCACTATTGATCTATTTGATGGGTTTATCATACACAGCCGTGGCTGTCGCAGTAGTGCCCTGTCACAGCTGCCCGAGGTGGAAGTAAGGACGCCAGACCCGGTCTATATTCGTACAGATCTGCCTGAGCCTGTGTTGGCATTGCAATCACAGAGTGATGCCATCAGGGCGGCAGATTGTCGCCAGGCTGATTCAACAGGGTATCGTTTGTGGGAAGTGGCGGGCTCCGCTCATGCGGATCTATATACCAGTCAGGCGAGAGGGTCGCTGGACAAGGGCACGGACCCCACCATTGCGGATGTTCTGTCCGACAAGGTGGTACAGGCACCCTTTATATCGTGTCAGTTACCGATAAATGATGGGCCGGGGCACTGGGTTGCCAAGGCTGCGATTGCCTCAGTAAACCGCTGGATTATTACTGGCGAGGCGGCTGCGTCAGCGTCTGTACTTGAGTTAGACGCGCAGGGTATGGGGTACGCACTCGATAGCTTGGGCAACGCGAAGGGGGGGGTTCGCACACCGTATGTTGATGCGCCGGTTGCTACCTTTGCGGGCTCAGGCCAGCCCACTCTCCCTGGCGTGGGAGACTTTTGCGGATTATTCGGCATCACAGAGTTGTTTGATGAAGCGCAGTTGCAAGCACTTTACCCGGACAAGCAGGCCTATATTGATGCTATTGATACAACTACGGACTCCGCTGTGGAGGCGGGCTTTCTGCTACCCAAAGATGCAGCCCTGATCAAGGAACGAGCGCGAACTTCACCACTGCCCGCAGCGCACCCCACGGCGGGATAGGGGAGCTATTGGGAAATGGATATTGGCGGATATTGGTGACAAACCACGGTTAAGTGTTTCGAGATTCTCAACACGGATTGATCCGTGGTCTGTTCGTGATAACGGCCACCCTATAACGTTCGCGTAGAGCAATCGCACGAGGCGACTGCGGTAAGGGAGCGAGGGATGCGAAAGTTCAAATCCTTCAGGCAATCTCAGCGATTTTTGGATACTCATGCTGCGGTGAGGAATTTATTCAATCTTGGTAGGCACCTGGTTGGCGTGCAGCATTACCGTGATCTCAGGATAAGTGCGTTTGGAGAGCGGAGTAGGGCGGTTGCCTGAGACTGGAAGCGATATTACTCAGGCCTCAGAAAGTTAATTTGTCAGAACCTGTTTTCGATCTTGGTGACCTGTTGGTGATCCAGCGAGGGGTGCTAGGTTTTTGACATGGCCCGGGAAAGCCCGGGCGCTATCAACCTTGTGAACTGTGCTGCACGGTAGTCGTTGTCAGATGGCGTGGCAGCGCTGCAATGGTTGAGTTGCCCAGCACTTCGGCGTATTGCTGCTCCATCCGTTCACAGGCCTGGCGCACGCCACCCATCTGGCCCGGGTGCATCGGCGGCAGTACGGTCACGCGAACAGTGGTTGCGCGAATAAATATCCCGCCGTTGGGCAGGGCGTCCTTCACGTTGTGCAGTACGATCGGGATAAGCGGCACTCCCGCTTTTTTGGCCATATAGAATGCGCCGTGCTTGAACGGCTGTATATGCCCCAGGGTGCTGCGAGAGCCCTCGGGGGCGATGACCAGTGAGCGTCCGCTCTTCAGCACTGCCAGGGCCTGCTTCAGCACCGCAGATTGGTCCCGGTCATCGCGATCGACAAAAATGGTGTCAATCTGGCGTAACAGCGGCCCTACCACGGGGTTGTTGGCCATTTCCTTTTTCACCAGCGCCACCACGTCCTCGCGCAGCAGGTGTGAAATCACCATGGAGTCCAGCAGGCTCTGGTGATTGAAGATGAACACGGCGGGGCGTTCCTGTTTCAAGTGATGTGCGCCCTCGGTTTCTATGTCGATACCGGCAAAGCCGCAGCCGATTTCACCCAGCAGGCGTGTCATGCGATTGGCGTTAGTGATGCGGCCTACCCGCAGCTGCTTGCCGATGGCGCAAATGGCGGCTGTCGCCATAACTGTCTGCGCGGTCAGCAGCGTGCGTAACAGCGTTTCCACGCTGGGTAGCCCGCGGCTTTCGAAGCGCAGCTGCGGCCACCCCTCGGCCCGGGCATGAGTCGCCAGTGCTTCCGAGGGATTCACCGCCACGGGATGGCCAACCTTGCGCAGTAGCGGCAGATCGTCACTGGAGTCGGAATAGAACCAGCTGTCTTTGAGCGCGACACCCTCGTTGCGGCAAACACGCCGCGCGGCCATCGCCTTACCCTCGCCGAAACACAAAGGTGCAATGGTTTTGCCGGTGAACTGGCCGTCGATCACTTCGAGCTGCGTGCAGCAGATCTCATCGATACGCAGCGCCCGGGCGATGGGTTCGACCTGGTAGCGGCTGGCCGCGCTGACGATGACCAGCTTGTGACCCGCGGCCCGGTGCGCTTCTACCAGCGAGATGGACTCGCGGTAGAGACTGCGCGCAATGGAATTGCGATAGGCCTGTTCGCCCAGCCGCGTTAGGGTGTCTTCGGAAACGCCGGTCAGGGAACGCGACAACTGCCGCACCAGCCGCTGGTAACTGTAGCCTTTTTTGCCGCCGTTCTCTCCGCGCTGCTTGATGATACGGTGCAGTATGCCGATAGATTGCCGCAGTTCACCCCGGCTCATGCCAAGTTGCGCGCGCTCCCAGGCCATGGCAAGAATGGAATAACCGGCAATCAGGGTACGGTCGAGATCAAAGAAAGCCACAGCCGGGCCCGCGCCGGAGGCCGACTCGATGGCTTGGATTTGACGTGCTAGTTCACTGGTAGACACACCTTACTCCTTCTGGTCGGGGTGACTCAGATCGACGTGGAAACTGACGTGTAATGTACTCTTAGCAATAATCCTGCCAAGTGGGTAAAGCAGTCTAAAGAGGCTTTGTTATGTTGTTATTACAGCTTTTCGTCGTCGCGCGATGAAAGGGTGCTGCATTTCGGGGCGTGAGTGCGGGCGACGTGCACTATTTGCAGGCGTGCCTCCGGTTTGTAGTCGTTGCAATTATGGCTTGCGCAAATCAGCCTGGACGGGAGCCTACAGTGACCATATCGACCTTAACTGCGCGCAGATGGGGTGGCTATCGCGGGGGTACTGCCAAGTAACCATACAAGTTAACTGGTCGATATTGTTAGAATCGGCCTATGAACACCTATAAGCGCACCGTTTCCCTCCAGACGTCATCAGCTACGCCGTTTGGCTCTACTATCGCTTCAACCTGAGCCACCGCGATATCGAAGATCTACTCGCCGAGCGAGGCATCACCGTCAGCCGTGAAGCTATGCGGCTTTGGTGTAACACGTTCGGAGCTCTATACGCTCAGCGCTTGAAACGAAGGCACCGAGGCTTCGGGGACACCTTCTACATCGATGAAGTCTTCATCAAGATCAATGGTAAGCAACATTATCTGTGGCGAGCAGTTGATCAAGTAGGCGAGGTCGTTGATGTGTATCTGCAGGCAAAACGTGACGGGGCTGCTGCAAAGCGGTTCTTCAAGCGTTTATTGCGAAGCCATGGCGGCGAGCCTAGAAAGATCGTTACCAACCAACTGCGTAGTTATGGAGTCGCACATCGTGAGCTGATTCCCGATACGATCCACAGCACTGAGCAGTACGAGAATAATCGAGCAGAGCAATCCCATGAGGCGACCAGAGTAAGGGAGCGAGGGATGAGGCGGTTCAAATCGGTGGGCCAGGCTCAGAGATTTTTGGGTGCTCATGCTGCGGTCTCAAATCTGTTTAACTTAGGAAGGCATAAAGTCAGCGCTCACCATTATCGCGATCTCAGGATAAGTGCGTTCAATGAGTGGAGTAGGGGAGTTGCGTGATGGCGACCCACTGGATTACCTTGAACTCAAATACTTAACTTGGCAGAACCCTTCAGGCGGTTACGGATGGTTCTGGGGTCGTATTTGATACGATTTGAAAGTTCATCTGTGGTGAGATACGTAAGTGAGTCCATAATTTTCGCTCCTAGCGATCGGGTGATCGGTAGAGCCCAATGCCCTGTTGATCACCTTATGGAACAAAGATCGCACGGACTTTGAAGTCTTGCTTGGCGGAGGGAAATTAGGAATTCTGGAGAGTAAGGCTGGTGAGAAATAATCAAGGTGAGTACTTTTCCGCCCCAATAAATCATCGAAAAACCCAGGGCGTAAGCACGGGTTTTTCGCGCCTGAAGTGGAGGATATTGCCTAGCAGAAAAGTGGGAACGGTGTTT
>JBLFXU010000204.1:0-5940 GCA_047609575.1 Bacteroidia bacterium
TTGCTTGCGATAATTGACCGGTATGTGTGTGTCTCTGGAACACGGGGCGACGACACCGTGAACTCGATGACGACGTAGCCATGGCCCTCGGGAATGTGCAAAGCCGTTAACCGAGCCTTAACCGAGACCGAGCGCTCTAAATCGAACATGGCCGTACCTGACCAGTCATCGGTTGCCGTAGTCCACTCATGGAAACGTTGCTCTTCTTCACTGGTAGTTGCAGCGAGTGCATGCAGCGGCGCAGCAATAGTTAGCAGTGAAAACAGGATTGCTCTGGCTTTTCGAAATCCGGAATTGGGGCTTTTTGCTGTGTTCATGAGGCCTCCTGAGTCGTGCAGTGGTTTGCGCCTGCTCTAGTCGATGTCTGTCTCGAATAGATCAGCGTGAAAGCAAAACATAGAGCCGCAGTGACTAGAGGGCAATCGAAGGCCCGGTATTGACTGAAAGTAGTGGCTTGGGATGAACTGTAGAAGCGCTTCGGGGATTCTACGGTGAAATTATCGACCGCAATTCTCATCGACTACAGGTTGAAAAATGGGGGTAACCTTGCCGCGCGCAGAATGAGGCGAATACTACAGGCGTGCTGCGCCGCAACCCGGCAGCCTTGCGGCCACGAAAGGCCTCTGCATACGCGTATGGAAATCTAGTCACCAAATAGAGTGGCAAGCATGGGTTTGGTCATCTAGACTTCTTCGGCTCTTTAACTGTTTACACGCTGCCCTGGCTGCACTACTTATTTGTCGCTCATTCACCGCCAATACAGGTACCACTGCTGCATGCTCCAAATTTTCGCAATTGGTCTGGTGTTTGTCTTCACGACAATGGCGCTGCAGCACCTGAGGTATCTGCATATTCGGCGCGTGGCGGCACAGGACAGGCAAAACCCGCTACATTCGATTGAAGTCTTTCACGTCATTGTGTTGTATCAGGTTAATAACGGGCAACGGGTGGTCGACGCGGCGCGAGACTATGTGCACAAGACCGACGGAACCGGAGCGAAATTAATTTATGCTGGCCAGGCAGCCTTTGCTACCACCTCTGAGCAACTGGGCAGACAGAGCTGGAATGGCACCGTGCTGCTGCAATTTTCCAACCGCTTTGTGTATGAAAAACACGCTGTATTTCTGTCACATACTGCCGATGAGTTGTTCAGTGACTACTACGTCCACGGTATGCGTCGTAACCGCCAACAGGGCCTGATTATGCCTCAGTGGTTGTTACGCAAGCGCCTTGTGCAATTATTCAAAGGACAATGGCAACTACCTGCGTTGGTAGAACAAGCAGACTATGCCACGTCGCCGCGTTACGACGCTTGGCGCCACAGGGTTGATCGTCTGCGGGCGGTTCACAAGGTCAATCCAGATGGCCTCGTGGTGTTCAATTTTATTAAGCGAGGGTCGCCGCAGCAGCGTGCAGCCTATGAAAGCTATGGCCTCTATATGCTGGAGCGTATGGCGGCGCTGCGGCACGGACCCCTCCATACGGGTCGCTCGGTGGCGCTGCAAGGCAACGCCCGATTCGATGACCTGCACATTGTGCACTATCCCAGCGCCGGGTATTTTGCAGACCTGATGACCAGCAGTTTCTATCACGCAATTTTGCGTGATAAACAAGTGGGCGACACCACCTGGATACCCACCATCCCCTTTACCGACGATGTGTAGCTCCCGCACAGATATCGCTCGACTTGACCTCGGCAATTATTTGGCATAGCTTGTGTCATATTATTCAGAATTCGATGATCCTTATCCATGGCTATTGAGCGCGATTCCCTTGGTTTTGATGCCCCCGCCCCGTTGGGCCATCCCGGCAGAGCCAGTATTCCGGTAGGCGCGAACACCGGCCCTGAGGTAGGCGAGCCACTCCCTGATTTCACATTGCCGAATGCACAGGGACAAACTGTCAGTTTTCATCAGGATCGTGCGGGCAAGAAGTCTGTGCTGGTGTTTTATCGCTCTGCGGTCTGGTGACCCCCTTGCTGGACGCAGCTAGGTGAGTTGCGAGACGCTTTCGAGAAGTTTGTTGAACATGACATCAAACTCTACGCGATTTCCTACGACGATCAGGAGACGCTGGTTGAGTTCGCCCGTGAACAACGCATCCCCTTCCCCCTGCTGTCTGACCTGGCTTCTCAGGTGATTGAGCAATATGGAATACTGAATACACAAGTGTCCAAAGACGATGCATTTTTGTACGGAATCCCCTTTCCAGGCGTTTATGTTGCCGACGAACAGGGCGATGTTGTCGCCAAGTTCTTCCACGATACGTACAAGAAGCGCGATAGCCCAGAGACCTTCATTAACGCTGCGCTGGGCAGGGTAATTGTAGACGAGAGCGCACCCAGTACCTCGCTGGCTGATGATGAAGTGGCCATTACCGCCTCGGTGGTCGGCGGCAAGGGCACGATTCGACAGGGCGTTATTCGCGAATTGGTCGTGCAGTTTGAGATGGCCGACGGACTGCATATTTACGGCGAGCCCGTGCCCCAGGGAATGGTGGCGACCACCGTACAGATTACCGGCCCAGCTGGTATCGCAATGCTGGACGCGCAGTATCCGCCCACAGAGCCATTTCAGATCGCCGCTATGGATTTGGATCTTGAGGTGTTCAGTGGTACAGCTACCATTGTGGTGCCCTTTTATGCCAAGGGAGAGCTCGCGAGCGAGACGCGGCCACTGGATCAGGACGCCATCGAGTTAAGCGTGGAAGTACGGTACCAGGCCTGTACGGAAAACGAATGCCTGCTGCCGCGCACAGAAATTCTAACGCTAAACCTCGCAATGGACGTTATCGACATGCCGGGGCTGAGCCTGCATCGAGGTCATGGCCAACGGGAAAGCAGCTACGACAGCATGCCTGCCATGCGCAGGCTAATATGGCGAAAGTTAAAGCAGCACCCGCTAGGATTACCGAAGTTTTTATGGAAGAACTTCAAGCTGGAAATGGCCGCGCGCAAGCGAGTCAGAGCCGCTTCGCAATAGACAGCTATTACATCATCAAGGAGTCAGTATGAGCCCTCGCTTAAAACTTTGGTTACCGATCACAGTGCTGTATACACTTTTCGTTGTTTGGTACACCGACTTGGGTGGTCCGCTGAACGAGAAAGAAATTGCCGACTTCATGGTGAAAATGGAATCTCGTGCTAGCAACGAAGAAGGCCGCCAGCGCATCGAAGAATTTATGCGCCAGGACACCGGCCGACAATTTTTTATGGTGAACATTGTTGATTACGCCGACAACCCACCCGATGTGGCGGGCGCCGAACCAGGCGAAAGTGCACAGCAGCTGATGGGCCGTTACATGGAACACATGATTCCCGCACTGGTCAGTAGGGCTGGCCATCCAATCGTCATGGGTAACGCTATCAACGATGCTATGGATATCGTGGGTATTGAAGGTGTTGCGAGCGCGAGGCACTGGGAGATGGGTGCACTCATGCGCTATCGCAGTCGCCGGGCGTTCATGGACATCATCGCCAACGCTGATCAGAAAGACAGTCATCGCTACAAAGTGGCCGCCCTGGACAAAACCATTGCCTTTCCCATTGAGACGCAATTCAATCTGGGTGACCCGCGTGTACTACTGGGCTTGATTTTTCTAGCACTGGCGGCACTGGTGGATGCGTTCCTACTGCGCCGAGCGCCACAATAGGCGCACTGCTGCAATCGTCCGACTGCAGGCTGAGACCAGCGATTCAGCGGGCCCTGCACAGACGTGAGCCATGACTTTACAAGTGATGGCAGTTATTATTTCAACACTATAGGCATCCACCGGAGAACACCTAATGCAGTTGAGCGGCAAAATCATTGTGGTCACAGGCGCAGGCAGCGGAATTGGAAAGGCGTTAGTGAAACGCTTCAAGGCGGAAGGGGCGCAAGCCATCGTAGCGGTTGATCTTAATGCCGAGAACGCGCAGCAAACAGCCAATGAATTTGGTTGCATTGCAATGACAGCGGATGTGGCCAATGAGCAGGACATACAGCGCGTCATCGAGGACACAGAATCACAGGTAGGCCCTCTTGATCTGTTTTGTAGTAATGCTGGAGTGGGTGCCGGTGAGAGCGAGCAATCGGCAAATGACGAGTGGCAGTTTTGCTGGGATGTTAATGTGATGTCGCATGTCTATGCGGCCAGACACATGATTCCTCTTATGGTGGCACGCGGAGGCGGTAATTTATTGAATACTGCGTCTGCGGCGGGCTTACTGAATCAACTGGGCGGCGCAGCCTACGGTACGACCAAACATGCCGCTGTGGGCTTTGCCGAATGGATCGCCATGACGTATCAGCACCAGGGCATCAATGTATCGTTGTTGTGCCCACAGGCTGTGCGTACGCCAATGACAGACAACGCGACAGATGCCACCAAAGCCGCCGCTGGCGATGGCATGATGGAGACGGAGCAATTGGCAGACATTGTGGTGGAGCACCTGGAACGTGATGCCTTCCTGATTCTTACCCATGACGAAGTCAAAACCTATATGCAGCGTAAGAGCGCAGATTACGATCGCTGGATTGGCGGCATGAACCGCTTATGGCGACGTATCACAGGGCAGGACTAGACCAACGTACCCGGCTTGCTAATTTTTGCATAGGCACTGCGATAGGTACTGCGATAGGCACTGAGATAGGCACTTGCGATGACACTTGCCATAGCTACTTGCGATAGCCGCTTTTATCGTCACTTTCTATAGCCACTTGTACTGACATAGCCGGAACACCAAATGAGTGAGATCTACCCGCTGAAAATTTATGGCTCAAGTGTGTCTTACTTTACCGGCAAGCTGGAAATGTACCTGCGCGCCAAGGGTATTCCCTACGAACTGATCGCCATGACACCAATGAAAATTGTGCCCATGGTGATACGCGAGACGGGTAATCGGCAAATGCCGGCAGTCACCCTGGCCGATGGACGTTGGGTGACCGACACCACACCCATGATTGCCTGGCTGGAGGAGCAGCAGCCCTCCCCTCCCATTATTCCAACGGATCCGGTACAGCGTTTCTTCAATTTTTTTATTGAGGACTACGCGGACGAATGGTTGTGGCGTCCTGCCATGCATTATCGTTGGTGGCCAATTGCTGGCCGCATGGCACTGAGCAGGCACCTGGCCGATGAAGTTGGTAAGGGCATACCGATTCCGAATTTTCTCAAGCGCTGGGTTGTCCGTCGTCGTCAATTAGGCGGCTATGTGTTGGGCGATGGTGTCACCAGGGCCAATCACATACAGGTTGAGGCCACGTACTTGGAAAACCTCGACTGGCTCAGCGCTATGCTTGAGCACCGGGATTTTCTTATGGGCGACAGCCCCTGCCTTGCAGACATCGCATTTATGGGCCCGATGTTTCGCCACTTCGCACAAGACCCAGTGCCAGCTGAAATAATGCGCCAGCGCGCGCCGCGTGTTTGGGCATGGGTAGCCCGCTTATGGAACTGCGTCCCTGGTGATGTGACCGGCAACTGGCACACCGGCATTCCCGATGATTGGGGCTCAATGCTTGATGGTATTGGCCGTACCTACATGCCATACCTGAGCGCCAATGCCGAGGCTGTCAGACAGGGCCAAAAGCGCTTTGATACCACAGTGGATGGTGTGCAATACAAGGGCGCCCGGGTTTCTCCCTACCGTGTGTGGTGTATGAATCAGCTCCGGGCCCATTTTGATGGTATGGATAGCGCTTCCCAGTCACAGGTTAAAGACATTCTGGAGCGGCACAATTGTTGGGACGTGTTCTGGAACACAGACTTGCCAACGGTTGATGTCAATGTTGGCTGCGAGCCACCGTTTGGTACCAACGCCACTATGGTCTGACCCCACTATGGTCTGACTCCACTATGGTCTGAAGCACAAGCCGAGATTCTATAAACTTCGAGTCGCGAATGCCGCTACAATGCTGCAGCCAAGCTCATCTGGGATTCACCATGGATAAATACAGGCAG
>JBLFXU010000205.1:0-5939 GCA_047609575.1 Bacteroidia bacterium
CGGAGTTCTTGTAGAAAGCGACCTTGGTTGCACCGGCAAAGTTGAACTGGCTGTTAAAGTCCACCTCAGTCTTGGGTGGCGCGCTGGCACAGGCGCCAAGCAGTGCGATGGAAAAGAGTAGGGCCAGGCCTCGCAGGCTGGTGCTGGTATTTGCTCTCATAGTGATCTCCAATTACGTTCAGGTGGATAGTGCATGTACAGCGACCGAGAGTAAAGGCGTTGGCAAGCCGGTGTGAGGTTTTAGCGTGTCCCCCGCCTGACATCCCAGGAGCAGGCTCAAGGATGCGTTGGCGCCCATACCCGATACCTATGAAGGGGCGCGCTGTAAAGCGGAGCGGGCCCAGCTGCTGTGCAGAACGTGCTCTATCTAAGCATGCACCTGGTCGGCGCGCAGCATTACCGAGATATTGGGGTCAGCGCTCTCGGTGAGTTGAGTCGAGCTGTTGCTTAAGACTCCAGCGCTATATTTCCTTGGTCCTGAGGGTTTAACTTGTCGGAATCGCCCTAGCTGGAATGCCTCCATTTCCAGGGCATCACTTGCCAGTATCCCGATACTCATAATACTTTGCGCTTCTAATGAGCAGCTGGAACTGCAATGACGCAGGATAATATGACTTCACTGTTTACAACCCTTTTCCGGCGCGTCCTAGCCTGTGGCCTCTTGTTGCTTCTGGGGCTCTTGACCGCTTGCAGCGATGGTTCCGATTCCATCGACCCCGGGGGGGAATAGTATTGCTGGATCTGCTGCCCGCATCGACCTGTGGATTCCTGCAGGTAAACAGAGAGTTAGATTCTGAAGACGGAGCGTGGCTAGAGGAATCCGGTGCTGCAGGGCCACCCTGGCGCCACTACCCTTTCGACATATTGCGCTTTTACAGCGGACAGATGGACCTGGTGGGTAGTGCGGATAAGCTAGTTCTAGTTCAGCCTGACCTTGCAGGTGATGAATACGTTCTGCTCATTGATATTGAGAAAAAGCAGGGTAATTCTCTGTTTGATGAGGTGGAAACTGAGTCTCACGGTAACTATGCAGGTTTTCCCCTGCTGGAGATTGCGGATAGCGGACTATTTTTGACGAAGCTGAATGCCCACACCTGGTTTATTGCGCCGCGCTCCAGTCTGTAGCAGGTCATTGATGTTCACAAGGGATCGTTGCCAGGTATCGAGCAGAGCGCAATTGCTGGTTATCTCGATGATTTTGATGGCATGCTGCTCCTGAACTTTATCTACGGATTACCGGGTCACTACGGCGAGGTGCCGGTGCCTGGCCGGGGAGATTCCAGTCTGAATCCGGCGGTCATTGTTCGCGGTGCGTTGGGTTTCCAGGAGGCGGCTCTGGTGGGTAGTATGCAGTTTATTACGCCAAACGCCGCCGGGTATACCGAGCGTCTATTGGGTTTGCTCCCGGAGGGGTAGTCCAGCGATCATCGATACTGCAGAAGATGCCCTAAACATCGATCTCACCGGCATGTCCGGGCAGGACTGGATAGAAGCGGGGGATCAGCTGTGCTCGTTGAACGATGTCTGTGACTTTTCTTTTTACGATGGCCAAATCTTGATACAACCGCTTCACCGGGTTGGCTTCGGCGGGGTTACCATTGATGAGATCACAACGCCCTGGGACGACTTTATTGATACACGGCCGGCACGGGTAACGGTGCGATAATTTCCTGCTATTCGTGCTGTGAATCCATGGAGGAACGTCGCAACCTTTGGTTCCTAGGGATTGTTACGGTACTGACAACTTAACTGGCCCAGATTGCTGGAATCGGGCAATGAATACCTACAAATTTTACCGGTTCCGCCCGATATCATTTCCTGCACTGTTTGGGTCTACTATCGCATCGATCTGAGCCATCGCCCGTATGCCGGACGATTCATCGACGATCTCTTGGCCGAGTGCGGTATCACGGCCAGCTACGAAACTGTACGCCTATTGTACTCGCCCCAAGCGCCTACTTTTGGTAGGTCTGGCCAAGTGGTGGATGTGTATCTGCAGTCAAAGCCTGATGGGCCGCTGCCAGTGATTACTCCACCGCCTGCGGCGTTCGCATAGCAGCAAAGCCATGGGTATCGTCACGGACAAGCTGAGGGGTTATGGTATGGCACATTGACGGAAGCCGCCACAGGCAGGGTCCGGGAGGCCCTATAACAATGACTGAGCTCAAAGCGCCATCCTTGATGACAATCCTGGGCGAAGGCCTCACCCCCTTTGAATTTACCCGGCTGCTAGTGGCCTCTCCCTCGCTGGCGGGCGAGGCACGAGGTAATGCAGAGCCGGTCATTGTGTTGCCAGGCCTGGGTGCCAGCAACGTATCAACTGCGCTGCTTCGCGGCTATCTATCCTGGCTTGGCTACGATGTGCAGGGCTGGACGCTAGGCCGCAATCGGGGGGATGTCGCCCAGATGCTGCCTCAGGTTGTGGAGCAAGTCAGAACCCTGCATAGGCAAACCAACAGCAAAGTGAACCTTGTCGGCTGGAGTCTCGGTGGAGTGTTTGCAAGAGAAACAGCGAGGGACCATCCCGAGGCCGTGCGTCAGGTAATAACCATGGGTACCCCCATCGTCGGTGGTCCAAAATATACCAGTATGGCCGCGATGCAGGAACGCAGGGGCGTTAACCTGGATGAGATAGAGGCAAGAATTGCCGCGCGAGAGAGCACGCCAATCAGTGTGCCGGTCACTTCAATTTACTCGAAGCGCGACGGCATTGTCGGCTGGCAGGCAAGCATTGATCGGCACACCCCCGAGGTTGATCACGTTGAAGTGCGCGCCACGCATCTGGGCTTGGGGATATCGCCGGACGTCTTCAGAATTCTGGCCCGCAAGCTGGCCCTCTTATGAAAAACACACGACCCATGCTGGAACAAGGTCTAGGCAGACCGATGGCCAATATGTCCTTTGCAATGATGCAAACCTATCTGCGCTCAGCACAAAGACGCGGTGTGGGGATGATGCACACCGCCCGTCCTTTTGCCCTTTACCGCAAAATGTTCTACGGCGGTCAATCCAGGTCCGCAGTTCTCGAGAGTTTGCAGGGCAAGCGAATCATCGATGTGGGCTGCGGCTATACGCCCTATGCCGAAGATTCCATGTTTCGCGCCTGCCACAGCGCGGGAATCGAGTTTTATGGGGTAGATCCGCTGCTTGGCACTGATATCAAAATCGGATTTAAAGAACGTGCCCTGGCACGGGCTACGGGCGGCAGCGGTAAATTTAAACATCGCCCGCCGGGGCTGTCAAAAGCCCTGTCTGCCAGTGCCCAGAAACTGCCCTTTGGCGATCACAGCGTCGACGAAATTCTAAGCGGTTACCTGCTATTCGTTTGGATTGAGGATGAAAAAGTGCTGGCAGATATTCTCTGCGAGTTTCAACGCGTTCTTAAGCCGGGTGGTCGCATCAAGCTGTTTCCGCTCTATGAATGGCGATTGATGCGTTTCAAAAATAGGCGCCTAAAAAAATTACTAGCAAACTTCACAATCGAGCAGACATTTGTTCACGGTGGCCTGGATTGGCGAGTCATGCCCTCCATGCATACACAGATGACGAAACTCGTTTAGTTCCAAACCCGCGCAAGGGTGCTGACAAGTGACTGTGCTTACTCATCGAGCTTTTACGCAATTTTTTCCTCCCAGTCAGTACGGTTTCATCATTGTATTCGGGATAGCAGTTGCTTGTGCATACAGGGCTACGAGGGCAACTTTTCTGGGCTTACCTACGGCCAACATTTGGTCATATAGGGCTTTGATTTTTGGGTTGTACCGAATCGTCGACCCCATGGACAGTTGCAAAACACTGCGGACTTTACTTCGCCCTGCAGTCACTGCCGTTTTTCACGGTAACTGCCGCCATCCCGTTTCATAGGTGCCATACCGTTGGTAGGTCCTATAGCTTTGGCAATGGGCACCTATTGTAGTGGATAGCGTTCCTGCAGGTATTCGCCGAACTTATGCGCACCATAGTAGTTAAGATGCCTGCCATCAAAGGTTAGCAGCTTGCCAGTTTCTCGATCTGTCAGATGATATTCGCCGTCGAAGAAAAAGGCCTTATTGCTGATATAGACCGCACCAGTGGCGCGAATTTTGTCAGCAAACTCAGCGTCCATAGAGTAGGGATTTGCAACCATAAATTGCGGCAGATTATTAGTGCTGGATTTGAACCTGTGTGCGTCAATAGCAACTTCTAATGCCGACCTGTCCTCAAGTAGATCGAACTGACCGAGTATGTAGACTTGTTTCCCCGTTTCTCTCAGGCGCTTGACCGTTTCCAGAGCCGCTTCACTTATCCATTCGGTTACATTGTGCGCGAGAAAAATTATGTCTTCGGGAGGCGCCTCAAGTGCTACCTGCAACCGGGAAAGATTGAATTGAGCGCAGTCAGGATAGAATATGTTTATGCTGTGCGCAGGCGAAAAGACCGGAGCGCAACCCATGGCATAAGAAGATTGAATGGCGACTTCCGGGTAAGCAGTTTTCAATGAGATGTATATATCGAGAACGCGAGAATCACCTATCAGTAGGATATTGGGGCTGCCTGCCTGCCGCTGGCCGCAGAACAATGCACCCTTGGGGGTGCATTGTTCTTTGTACAGTGCTTTTCTCTTGCGCATATCCTGGCGTGGTGTGATTTCCAATAGTGCTTGAGCTTCCTGGGGCATGCGCGATGGCCAGCCCTTGTTTTCGATAAGAATCGAACACGCGATGGCTAGAACGATTGTTGAACCCAGTATTCCTAGAAGCACAGACCGAGCTGGAATACCTGTCGCAGTAGTATTGTCTTTGCCGACCAGGCGAAATCTACGTTCGACACCGCGTGCCAATAGTTCGCCAGCCAACAGTATAGCGATGAACAGGCCAGTTTTTTCCAGCGCTGATAGAGATCCGCCATAGTGATTGCGGTAAAAAACAATGATTGGCCAGTGAACCAGGTAAATGGAATAGGAGGTGGTACCCAGCCAGGACATGATTGGATTGCTGAGAGCAACGCGGGCAATCGGTGAGGCTCCTGCTAGCATTACCAGTACCGCGCCCACTGTTGGTAGTAAGCTGGCGACTCCGGGCAGGTCATACAGGCGCGGATGGAACACGACAATCGAATACAGGATGCAGCCCAGCCCCAGCAGCGTGAGCGCATTGGTCATCCAGATGGAGGTAAGTAAGCGGGACGTCCGAGTGGCTATCAACCCGCCAAGTCCACCAACGGCAAATTCAAAAAAGCGTAGCGGTGTTAAATAGAATGCCGCTGATCGATCGGTTTTTAGTATTTGCTCCGTGGAATAGAGCCCTACAACGAGCACCACTCCTAGCGCTATCGCAACCCCCCTCATACCACCTAGGCGGTGGCATACGAACAGGAAGAAAGGGTAGATGAGATAGAACTGCTCTTCGACACCAAGAGACCAGGTGTGCAACAACGGATATTTCTCAGATGAGGGTGCCCAGTAACTTGCCTCGGTCCAGAAAAAGATATTACTGACAGAAAACAGGGCAGCCAAAGTTTCTTTGGCTGTGTGTGCCAGGGGAACAGGCTGCTGTAGGTAGGTGGCTGCTAGCAACGTTAGCATGATCGCTGCGATCAGCGCCGGCAATATGCGAGTGCTGCGGCGGACAAAAAACTCTTTGAATGTGAACTTCCCCGATTCCAGTCCGGAACATATGATCTGGGTGATCAGGTAGCCGGACAGTACAAAAAAGACATCCACCATGACAAATCCGCCCTGAAAGAAGCTTACTTTCAGGTGGAATAGGATGATGACGAATACCGATATTGCTCGAAGGCCGTCAATTTCCTTGTGGTAGAGTTTGCTGGTCATTTCCTCGCTTTCAGCCTTCGTGGGTTCGGTGCAGTATTATTGGTCTCAACCGGAACCGTTATTGTTCGATAAAGTATACGAGAGTACCGTCACTCTTGAACAGCTATTCCATGTCTGGAGCGAGCCA
>JBLFXU010000206.1:0-5906 GCA_047609575.1 Bacteroidia bacterium
TGGACAAAGCTACACACCTCATTGAACGCCACGAGCCCGGAAGCGTCCGGCCGAATATCCACCGCAGTGATAGAAAGAGGCTGACACACCGGTTCAGCCTGCCGCTGCTTTCGTGACAGTGCTGCCTTGGCCAACATGGCAGGCATGCCTGGTATGGTCGTTAACTGAAGATGACGGCCGGACTTGGTCATCGGTATTTTCCAAAATTCAAAGACAAAGTATAGCGCCTGTCCGGCTCTCTGCACGCTGTAATCTCACGAGAGCCGCACCAACAATGTCCCAGGGCTGGAAAAACTGTGCGACAAGCACGTGCAGGGGGATACTGGAATAACGACCAGCACCGCGAACCTTGAAATAGCGCTCAATCAGCAACACTTCAGCGGCATGCTGCAGCGGTTCGAATCCTGCCTCAGCCCCACGGCTTCAAAGCGCGACGCCCGCCATCGACTGCTGTCCAGACGCTCATCACTGAGCAGACCAGATGTGCTTAACATGCTACATTGCGTCAAAGACGCCAATCCATGAGGCTAGCCTGCCTAGAGGGCACTGCAAGCTGGGCGCTGACCGGCTTGGTACTGACTCCTGGCGATTGAGGCCCAATGCATGACACAGCATGAATATGTCTTCATCGCTATTTCCATCACCCTGGGGCTGGCGATCACCCGGCTACTGCATACGGTGGCCATGCTGATTCGCGCACGTCGCCGGGTCAGTTTTCACTGGGCGACAGCTGTATGGGCATTTTGCGTGATGTTTTACATTCTGCAACTTTGGTGGGTGGGCTGGGGGCTGCGCAGCATGGAAGCCTGGGCTTTCACAGACTTCCTCACCCTGATGGCTGCATCAATTTGCATCTACGGTGCAGCGGAAATGGCACTGCCGGTTCCGGATGAGGATCACATGCTGGATTTTCTGACACACAGTCAGGGCATTGGCCGGCTATCCGCGGTCTCAATGTTGCTGTACTTCTTAATGGGACCCTACGTCAACATCACTATGTTTCGCAACGATGTGGCACCATCCATCGTCATGCCGATTCTGGGTATTATATTGATGGCCACGATCGTGGCGTCACCACGCGCGTTTCGGGCCTGCTCGGCCCTGTTTGCACTTTACACAGCGATTATTCTTGTCCTGACTGCCTGATCGAGCTCAATCCGCTGCTGTATCCAAAATCAGTACCTGACCGGTGTCACCGTCCAGTCGAATAATATCGCCCGTATTGATACATCGCGTACCAATGCGCGTGTTCACCACACAAGGCAATCCATACTCCCGGGCTATCACCGCACCGTGAGACACCGCACTGCCCAGATCCGTTACCAGGCCCGCGATCATGCTGAAGTAGGGGGTCCAGCCAATGTCGGTAATTGGCGTGACCAGAATTTCACCCGCCTGAAGTGCCGCCGCTTCTTCCAGTGTATGCGCAACCCTGGCCTTGCCCTCAACAATGCCGCGAGAAGCTGGCCGACCTGTTAATAGCCCGTCTGTAGCCTCGACTGCCTCCTCCTCCAATGGGCGCGGCATACCCACACTGATCTCTGGAAAGCTAAAGTGCTGCTGGAACTCCAGAGCCGCACGGCGGCTTATCGCCTGGGCAACTGATTGCGACGTCGGTGCCGCGACAAACTCGGGTAATTCACCAAAGGTAAAGAAGTGCACAAGATCAGCGTCCGGCAGATGTCCTTCACTGACGAGTCGTTCACCAAGGTGGTAAAACGCCAGCTTGAAGCGATGCCCAACAGCTACCAGTTGCGACTTGGTATGCTCCCGTCGACGAATAGCGTCGTGAGCCTTGGGTAAGACGGACCTAAGACCACGACTCAATGAGCTCATATCTAAGGCATCATGTTGAGCGTGATGAATAGTCACATTCGAAAGGTGCGCGCGCACGGATGCCTGCATGCTTTGCACCAGCGGCAGGGGCTTCTCGCCCCAGGCTTGGTCGCGCATGCAGAGTTCCCGGTAGCCGCGATGACCATGGGAAGCCAGAAATCCTGCAAAAACTTCGGTAATTCCCGGTGTACTGCGCAGCCATCCGAGTGCCTCGTCCCCGGACACGCCACAAAACGCTGAAGATGCCTGCTCATGCCGGACGACCTGCGCCACCAGTTCATCAAGTTGGTGCAACATCTCAGCGCTCTCTACACCGCTGGCCCCGGCCAGCAGCCGCACCGCCTCTCCCTGCTCCTCCATCGTACTGTCATTGGATTGACCTGCCACCATATTCTCCACAATGGCGGACAGGAAACCGGACAGTGCCGAGGACTGAATGTGCACAGCCATGGCATGTTCATAAAACCAGGCGTGGGACTGTAACTCGGCCATCATGGACTGGCTGTCATTGCGGTGGACGATGGCGAACTTCGCCACCTCATCATCAAATCGTCGCACAGCCACAGGCGCAGTAAATGCATACTTGAGCAAGCGGCCGGTGTTGAGCAGACGTCGCCAGTAGGGCATGGGAGGCAGCGCTTTTAATTCCGGCACAATGCGCCCACACAGAGTTTGCCCGGTTTGTTCAGGTGTGGAACCCAGCACTCCGGCACTCATCACGATATTGCCGGTCAGATTGAGAAACAGATGACCATAAGCCCAGGCGGTGATCTGCCAATTCTTGTCAATCTGTGGGCGAGCACCCACTGCCACCTGCATATGCTGCAAGCCATAGTCGATACTCCAGCCGGTGAAAGAGCCGGTCAGGGGTGACACGGCCCCGGGCATCATTTCACTGACGTTGCTGATGGTCAGCACATCATCCGGTCGGGGTAGCACGGTATCAAAGGTATTCAGATCAGCAGGCAAAGTTGTGACAGGACGGGCCTGTAACCAGAACAGTTCGCCGGACTCATCCAGCGCCCACTCCAGGTCCAGAGGCTGGCCCTCACTGGCCTGAGCCTGCCGTGCCTCTCGGGCGATAAGCTGCAGCGTCTCATCATCAAGAATAGCCCTTTCTCCGGCAAGTTCGCGCCGCAGAATCATGCTATCGACATCAAGGGCGTAGTGGTCCGGCGTCGCTTCTCCACTCACCAGCGCTTCGCCCAATCCTTCTACCGCGTCTATCACCAACAAATCGCGGCGCGCACTGACCGGGTCTGCCGTAAAAACCACGCCAGCAGCCCGCGCATTCACCATGCGCTGCACCACCACGTTCATGGCCGGCTGTGCACTACTGCCGTCCCTGCCAATGTAACTACCTGCCCTTTCACTTCCCAATGAAGCAACGCACTGGTCAATCGCACGCAACAATTGCTCGTGTCCACTCACGCCCAACACCGTATCGTACTGCCCGGCAAATGAAGCCTCCGCACCATCTTCCCCCTGGGCGGAAGAACGCACAGCCAGTTCACCATCGCCCAGCTTGGCACAGGCACCAGCAAGATCGTGCGGATACTGCCCTTGCGCTGCGTTACGGATGACAAAGGCAGGCGGTACATTCAAACCCATGGCGACAAGTCGCGACAGGCCATAGGCCTTGCCGCCGGCGCTATCATCCGCGACGGCCTCAATGGGCAGTATAGTGGGTTGTAGCAAAGGGAACTCCTAAAACATCAGGGGATAACGTGATACTCATGCAATCCGGACTCGTCATGCAGGCGACTAAATTCTTTGAAACTTCCCGGGAACAGGAAAGGCGCATGGCCCGATGCGTTGCGGTAGTAGCTGCTGCAATCGGCCGCCCCCCAGGAAAACTGCGCGAACTCGCCAGACATCCAGTTGTTATATTGCTCGCACAATTCACTACGCACGTTCAGCGATGTTCCGCCCTGCTTGCGCAAATCCGACATCAACCCAACGATGGTCCGCACATTGTTTTCCATGGTAATGAAGTACGAGACATTAAGCGCCAAACCATTAGGTCCGACCGCCAGGAAGTAATTGGGAAAGTCCGGTACAGCGATCCCTTTATATGCCTGAGGATCGTCTCCCATCGCGTCCGCCAGTGACAAGCCGTCAATACCGGTCACTTCGATACGGTCAAAATCCAGAATCCGGTAGCCCGTGCAGTAAATAATGACATCCACTTCAACATCCCGACCATCGGTAGTCTTGAAACCCTTGGCGTTCACCTGTGCCAATCCGCTGGACAGCAGTTCCACATTGTCACGATTGAATGCCGGGTAAAAATCGTCTGACACCAGGCCTCGCTTGCAGCCGTAGCGTGTGTCCGGTGTCAGAGCCTCATGCAAACTGCTGTCATTGATACTTTTCTTGATGTACTTGCGCACCATATTTTCAAACTGGCCCATGCGCGAATGGCCCAGCGTTACCGCGTGCAGTACCTGACCCATCATTAGCATCTGCATACGGCGCAGGAGCTTCATCGTGCCAGGAAAAGTCCGGAACAGCCGCTGCGTTGTGGCGCTGTAGGTCTTCTTGCCCCGGGGCATAACCCAGTTTGCGGAGCGTTGGAGTACATAAAGATGATCCGCCAATTTGGCCACTTCCGGCACAACCTGTATGGCGTTTGCCGCTGAGCCCACTACCGCCACGCGTTTGCCGGAAAGATTCACATCGTGGTTCCAGCGGGTGCCATGCCAGCTATCGCCCGCAAAAGAATCAATGCCGGGAACGTCCGGGTACAAAGGCGTGTGCTGATTACCCATTGCATTGATGATCACATCGAAGCTGTGTGTCTCGCCACTTTGCGTGGTCAACAACCAGCTTCCATCTTCCTGGTAACGCACAGCATCAATCCGTGTATTCAGGCGCAGATGTGGGTCCAGGCCAAACTCGGTTGCACAACGGGCCAAATAGGACTGGATTTCCGGCTGATCGACGAAACTGGCGCTCCAATCGGGATTGGGCGCGTAGGTGAAAGTGTAAGAATGAGCCCAAACATCACAAGCCAGACCAGGGTATGTGTGCAAACGCCAGGTGCCACCGGGGGCGTCCAGAGAATCAAAGATGACAAAATCACTGAAACCCTGCTGCAGTAACTCGTGACCCGCTCCAATACCTGCCGGCCCTGCACCTATAACGGCTATGCGATAGTCGCGATATTCTGACACTGATTAACCTCTTATGGCGCCGCCTGGCGCCGAGAATCTATACATTGGAAAAATGCTCCCCGCTTATCGGGGTGAAGCAGAGCAACCACAAGCAAGTCCTACTGACGTTGCGTCGCTGAGAGCTCCAGACTCAGCAGTGTCCATGTATTGTAACCGTGGTTATGTAGATGGTACTCAACGGCTTCACCTGCGGCAATGCTCACAGTAGAGGGGACGACGATTTCGTAGATACCACCGGCGTTTGGTATTTCTATTTGGTCTTCCCAGAGTATCTTGTCACCAAGAGTCACTGCCACATGCGCCTCCGCAGGCTCCTCAAAGCGCAGTTGCCCATGCCACAGCACTAGCCGGACAAGATCGCCTTTGCGAACAGCTGCCTTACTGGGCTGAATGAGGGCAAGGTAGTTACAGTAGCCGGTCTCAACTTCCAGCGCGCCGTCTTCTTCGTACCAGCTGTTCTCGGGGCAATCGACAACCGCTGGGCGGTGCTGTGCCAGAGAATCTTCCTCAGCAGAGGCGATACGCCACTGGGCAACATCAATAAGTGCTGTTGTGCCGCCGGTTGGTGTTGCGCGCTCCTCCACCAGGATCGTCACTCTATCTTCAACTCCAAGCGCCTCATGGGTATCGCTACGTAAGCTCACGCGCAGTGTGTGCTCCCCCGTTGGCAAATCCGCGGGCAATTGAAAATAGGTGGAGCTGTCCCAGCGAGTCAGGTGCTGCGCAGCGTCATCGTCTGAATCAAGATAGATATGATAATGTCCGCTACGGTGTGTATGGCCTGGATGTTCCCCATCAATGGACCCCTCCTGTCCACTGTGTCCGTGATCCGCATGACTGCCGTGGGGTTCCTGTAGCTTGAAGGCATTCACCAGCAATTCTATTGGAACATAG
>JBLFXU010000207.1:0-5887 GCA_047609575.1 Bacteroidia bacterium
CCTGCAGAGCCGGCATCATTTGCGTACCGCCTGAGGCATGCAACAGGCGCACAAACTCCTGGGCACGTGCAATATGATTCCGGGTTGCGGGCATGGAATTGCGGAACAGGCTGCGGTGGGTCGAATCGAATTCAATGATATTGAAACGATCCTGGGGTTGCAGCCGGCCAAGTGCACCAGATACGCTCGCCCGAGCCTGCTCAATCGAAACACCACCCATGGAACCCGAGGTATCGACCACAAAAATAAGCTCACGGTTTATTTCACTGGAGTGCTTAGCCGATGACGGAGGTACAACCATCAGCAGACCGTAGTACTGTTCGCCCACCTGCTCGGTAAACAATGCAGCTTGCGGTGCAGACCCGGTTACCGGCTGCCAGGTCAGCACAAAGTCGCGGTCCATTTCACTTGTACCGTGCGCAAGTTCAACACTGTAAACGCCGGCTCGGCGGGACAGTGCAATATTATGGTAAGGAGATTCAACACTCGCCAATGGCATACCCATATCCAGCGTTGCGGTAACACGAATTGGGTGCAGTGGTGACTGGTCACTGCCCGTATGCGGATTCAGTAGCGGCGATATGGCGCGCGCATCGGGAACCTGATCGGTTGGCGCCGCCCAGCCCAGATAGGGATTCAACACCAGCTGCTTTTCTAACGCGTCGTCGGTATTGGAAAGCGTCTCGCCGAGTGAATTGCCGAGTGAATTGCCGAGTGTATTATCGGCCGGATTACCGGGCATGTACCGCGGTGTGATCGTCATTGGAAAGCGTAGTGAGAAACTATTGGCAAGGTATTCCACCGCTTGCACGTACTCCAGTACCACGGTAATCGACTCACCGGGTGGCAAGTTGGCAATCCGATTGGTAAACAGGTTGGGACGCTGCTGCTCCACCAGGCTCGCTCTTTTGCCCGCTTTTTTTGCCGCCTGGTAGATCCGCTTCGCCTCGGCCTTTTCTCGCACCTTGCCAATGATGCGCCGCTCTCCTATGCGCATTTCCATATAGCGCACGGCACCGGTTTCCGGCAGTGGAAACGCATAGACCCCTTCCAGATAGTCACCGCTCTCATTGCGGAATGTCTGCTCCAGTTTCACGGTCGCAACCATGCCGCTGATATCAAAATGCACCCGGCTTTCGGAGAGGATCGCAGGTCGATATCGCCCACTAATCGGGTTTCGCATCAACAATTGACCGCCCTGAACTCCGCCCGGCGTCACCTGTGCGTCATTGATGCTCTCACCGACATTCGCGCGGGCGGTCTGCATCGACAGCAGCATGAGCAACAGTGCACCCATTACGACAGCGGGCAGGCAGCGAAACAGCAACCACAAGGGTACTGAGCCAAAAAGGTGGATGTCACGGCGGTACTGCCTCTGGACCTGCGTCACCATCGTCATGCTGCCTCTCCCTTAAGAATAGCGAGACTGCATTCAAAACCAGTGACATGGCGGTGGGATGGACCAAATGTGGCCTATTGGGGAGCAATTGTGGCAAATTGTGGCGAGCCCTTGTGTTGGCCCGTTGGTTTTGGAACCATGGAGGCCGCCAAACACGCGCCAGGTTGCTACATGCCACAACACATCGTCATTGTTGAAGACGAAAATGCCATTGCCCAGAACTACCGGGATGCCCTTGAGCGTCAGGGTTTTCGTGTGTCGATCTACCGTGACCGGGCCAATGCCAGCAGGGCTTTCGCCCAGGAACTGCCAGACCTGGCCATCATCGATATCGGACTTGGCGATGAGGCCGAAGGTGGCTTTGATCTGTGCCGCGATCTGCGTGGCCGTTGCCCGGAACTGCCGATTGTCTTTCTCACAGCGCGCGACTCAGAATTAGATGTCATCAGCGGGCTGCGACTGGGCGCAGACGAGTACCTGACCAAAGACATCAGCCAACCCATGATGCTGGCCCGCATTCATGCGCTGCTGCGCCGTGTCTGTGCCCTGCGCGTGCCCGAACGCGAAGAAGACAAACTTGAGCGGGGCGCACTGTGTCTCAATGTTGAACGCATGACAGCTCGCTGGGGCGAAACACCTGTTGAGCTGACTATTACCGAATTCTGGATCGTCCACGCTCTCGCCCGTCGCCCCGGCCAGGTCAAAAAACGCCAACAGTTAATGGATGCCGCCGGCGTAGTACAGGACGACACAACAATCACCTCTCACATAAAGCGCATACGGCGTAAGTTTCAGGCGCTGGATGACAGCTTTGACGCAATTGAAACCGCCTACGGTATTGGATATCGCTGGTCGGGGTTGTCCGCTTGAGCCTGCGCCGTCAGTTATTAATTGTCGCCTTGCTACTGCTTTCCCTGCCATGGGCTGGCTGTCAATTTATTCAAGAAATGGAAGGCGCTCTGCGCGAGGGACAAGCCAACACATTACAAGCCACGGCGGAAGCTGTTGCGGCGGTGATCTCGCAACGCCCGGAACTCATCTACACCACCGCCGACCGCAGGGGAAAAATTCCGGATACCCGACGCTTGGTCTATGCTCGCCCCACTGACAAAACAGTTATCGTGGACGGCTACGATGACGGCTGGGAGAACCTGCCACACCAGCGTTTCTCTGCACCTGACGGAGCCACCATTGTTGAGGTGATGGCCCAGACCCGTGGCACCAAACTCTATCTACTACTGCGCGTAAAAGACGAAGAACTGATCTATCACAACCCAGGCCTGTCTGCAGAAGCCAATGGAGATCGTCTGGTACTGAGACTGTGGCGCGCAGGAAAACGACAGGATTTTGTCATCGCCACAGCGGCTCCAGGAAAGGTACGCGCGCGCTGGTTCAGCAAACGCACCCCTGGGCTAGATGCCAGTCGTATCCGTGGATACTGGCAGGACGCCGTGGGTGGTTATTCACTGGAGCTGGAACTTCCCCTGGCCTACACCGGCGAGCGGCTGGGCTTTTATGTCATCAATGAACGCGTACTACGTGGCCGTAAATCGGACTTTGTCGGCAATGTATCCCGGGGGGACAGTAGCCCTCCTCCGTGGCTGATTTTCAGTCCTGCGCCGCTACAGAAGTTGCTGGCCTCCTTCGCTCGCCCCGGTGGCGAAATACAGATTCTAGACGACCAGCAGTGGCTCGTTGGGCAGGTGCAGTCCATGCCAGATGAGACACCGTCGCAACCGGACACCTTTTGGCTACTCAAATCGCTGTATCGCAGCATACTCGACAACAAGGACCTCTCCACACCGCCAGGGTCGCCCGAAACCGGCAAGCGCTCAGCACCCGAGATCGATAGTGCGCTGCGCGGAATCCTGGCCAACCACCGCTACCGGGATAGCAACTATAGCAGTCGCACCTTGCTTTCCAGTGCTGCGCCCATTCGCGACAGTCGCGGCATTATGGGGGCTGTGCTAGTCAGGCAAAGCAGCGAGACCTATCTGTCACTCACCGACCAGGCCTTTAGCCGCTTGCTTGCCTACAGCTTACTGGCTCTGGGCGTCGGAGTTCTGACACTACTGGGCTTTGCCAGCTTATTGTCATGGCGCATACGAAGGCTGTCGCTGGCTGCTTCAAGTGCGATCGAGGATGACGGGGGAGTACGCCAGGGCTTCCCGCGCAGTAAAGCCGCGGACGAAATTGGTGATCTGTCGCGTCACTATGCTGATTTGCTTGAGCGCGTGCGCCGCTATAACGATTACCTGCGCACACTGAGTCGTAAACTGTCACACGAATTACGCACACCCATCGCGGTGATACAAAGCTCCCTCGACAACATGCAGCAGGAACGGTCGGCAGAAGGTGAATCGGACAAATACCTGGTTCGCGCAAAAGACGGACTGGCTCGACTACAACAGATACTGACCGCTATGAGCGAAGCCAGTGCGTTGGAAGAGAGCATACAATCACAGCCCTTGCAGCGTGTTGCACTCAACCCACTGCTCACTGAAGTCATACAGGCCTATCGAGAGATTTATCCCGGTCGACAGTTCACGCTTTCCCTGCCACCCAACAATGCAATCGTTAAGGCCGCCCCGGAGCTTCTGGTGCAGGCTCTGGACAAGTTAGTCGACAACGCCGCATCGTTTTGCCCCCAAGGCGGGCGAATCAATCTTGCACTGGCATCCCACGACAAGGACTGGCGACTGCGTCTATTCAACGAAGGACCGGCTTTACCTGCTCATCTGGGCAGTAGTTTATTGGAGGCCATGGTCAGTGAACGCAGTGTCGGCGATGACGGCGTGCACCTGGGGCTGGGACTGCATGTAGTTCGATTGATCGCTGAGTACCATCGCGGCGCAATTAGTATTGCGGACGCACCTGAGGGTAATGGCGTGGTCGCCACACTGTCACTGCCAATGGCGGACGCAGAAGCCGGCTAGAACTAACTACTTAGCTAATAAATGCTTGCTGTTTGATTTCTGTGAGCTGGTCGCGCAGGGCCCCGGCCTCTTCGAACTCCAGGTTTTTGGCATGCTCGTGCATTTTCGCTTCTATCTGTGCCAGCTTGCGGGACAGCGCCGCCGGCGATAGTTTTGCCACATCGGCAGCATACGTCGCTTGCTCCTGCGCAACTCTTTGGGCCTTGGTCTTGTTACCCGTCGGCATACGCCGCGCGCCTTCCATAATGTCCTGCACAGATTTCACTACACCCGTGGGGGTGATCCCATGCTTGGCATTATGTTGCACCTGCTTGTCGCGACGGCGATCGGTCTCGGCGATGGCGCGCTCCATTGAACCGGTCATCCTGTCCGCATAGAGAATTGCCCTGCCATTCAAGTGACGGGCGGCACGGCCGATGGTCTGGATCAGAGACCGCTCTGAACGCAGGAAACCCTCTTTATCCGCATCCAGAATACAGACCAAAGAAACCTCCGGCATATCCAGGCCCTCGCGCAACAGATTAATTCCGACCAGGACATCAAATACTCCCAGGCGCAGATCGCGAATAATCTCCACTCGCTCTACCGTATCAATATCCGAGTGCAGGTAGCGCACCCTCACATCATGCTCGCCAAGATATTCTGTCAAATCCTCGGCCATGCGCTTGGTCAATGTGGTCACCAGCACACGCTCTTCCAGCGCCACCGTGATGCGGATTTCACTAAGCAGATTATCTACCTGAGTCGATGCGGGGCGAATCTCAATGGGCGGGTCCAATAGACCTGTGGGACGCACCACCTGCTCTACCACCTGTCCGGCATGCTCAGCTTCGTAGGGGCCCGGCGTGGCGGACACGAAAATCGCCTGCGGCACCATCAGCTCCCACTCCTCAAAGCGCAGCGGTCTGTTGTCCAGGGCCGACGGCAGGCGGAAACCATACTCCACGAGTGTCTCCTTGCGGGAACGGTCGCCCTTGAACATGGCACCTATCTGCGGAATGCTGGCGTGCGACTCGTCAACAATCACCAGCGCATCCTTAGGCAAGTATTCAAACAGCGTTGGTGGTGGCTCGCCAGGCCCCCGGCCAGACAGATACCGGGAATAGTTCTCGATACCGGTGCAGTAACCCAACTCCCGGATCATTTCCATATCGTAGCGCGTACGCTGCTCCAGCCGCTGGGCTTCGACCAGCTTATCCATCTCCCTGAGCTGCTTCAACCGGTCTGCCAGCTCCTCTTCAATATGCACCACCGCATTGAGCATCACGTCCCTGGGCGTCACATAGTGGCTCTTGGGAAAGATGGTCACGCGAGGTACCTTACGGTCGACAGCGCCGGTCAGTGGGTCGAACCAGCAGAGGTTGTCGATTTCTTCGTCAAACAACTCAATGCGCACCGCATCGCGCTCCGAGTCCGCCGGAAAGACATCGATTACATCACCGCGCACCCGGTAGGTACCGCGAGCAAAATCCACATCGTTGCGTTTGTACTGCAGGTCCGCCAGATGGCGCAGCACACCGCGCTGGTCGATCGTTTCGCCCCTGGACAGGTG
>JBLFXU010000208.1:0-5872 GCA_047609575.1 Bacteroidia bacterium
CGGACCATGGTGTGCAAATATTTCATGCTTTAGTGCTTCTCCGTTATCGGTTTACTGGAAGTCGACGATGATTATTCCGGACGTCTGCTCTTCCGGCTTTTGCCGATAGTGCGAGACAGGGTAGCCGGGGCTTGTCACGCCTGCTATTCACTTCGCATAGCTTCGCTGTATTTTGTGTAGGACCCTGTCTAGGGCCCACATCAAGAGTAGGATTAATCGCCGATCTGTTCAAGGTCGGCACAAACCTATGCAGGGGCTGAACTAGCGTGTGGCGGCTTGCTTCCCGGCCAGACGCCCGGTGAACGTGGCATCACCAACAGACATACCCGAACTGTAACCCTCGGCTCGTCGTACCACGCCACAGGCTGTGCGGCCTGCTGCATACAGGCCAGCAATGGGCTCGCGCTGGGAGTTGACGACTTCTCCAGTGGTTAAGGTGTCGAGTCCGCCCAAGGTGAAGTAGGGCACAAAGGCGCCGCGTCCTGGTGTGATATCGAGTGCTACGAGCGGGCATTCCAGCGGCTGGAGCCACTCTGCCGCCTTGTGGTATTGCGTGTCCTCGCCAGAGGCCACGTCCTCGTTGTATAGCGCCACGGTATGTTGCAGCGTTCCTGTACGCAGACCCAACTCTTCTTCCAGCTCCTGAACAGTTTCACCGGTGCCCGCAATGCTTGCACCGAGAAAGTTCATTTTTTCATAATCGCCGTACTGTTCTACCGTAAGAATGAAGTAGATACGGTCAGATTCCTGGCGCAGGGCGATGTCGCCCAGACGACCATGGTAGACGTCCTCGTTAATAAATCGTTGGCCCTTGTCGTTGATAACGATACCGCCGGTCATGCTGGCGGGGGGGTAGTAGGGCAGGCTGATAAACCCCTCGTGCATATTGATTGCCGCCCCGCCGACGGAAATACCCATCTGGATACCCGTGCCCGTATCGCCGGGATTGCCAATCGGTGTGGTTCCACGGGCCAGTTTTGGCGCGTAGCGTTGCAGCATCTCTTCATTCATGACGAAACCGCCAGCGCAAAGAATGACCCCCTTGCGTGCGCGCACGTTTAGCTCCTGCTGATCCTGGCGAATCACCAGACCAACGACGCCCAGATTTTCATCCACAATCAGCGTCAGAACGCGCGTTTCATACTCAACTGAGATGGCATCGCGCCTGTCGACATTCTCGGTCACGATTTTCATAAACAGCGGGCCGCCATTGTCGCCTTCTATCTGCAGGTTGTGACCGCGAGGGCAGGGTTTGGCATGTTGCGCGAAAGGGTAGGCCTTCTCGCTACCCGTAAAGAGCAGGCCGTCATCGGTGAGGCACATGATGGCCCGCTCTTTGTGAAAGCTGTCTTTGAACGGCACGCCCAGGGTGTCTACCATCCAGTTAAAATGATCGACGCTGTTGTCACAGTAGTTGCGAATTTTGTCTTCATCCGCCTGCGGGCCGGCGCACATCATCATGTAGGTGAACATGTCCTGCGTAGCGTCTTCAAAACCGCAGGCATTCTGTACCCGTGTGCCACCGCTTCCGCCCATGTAGATTTCAGCAGATGACATGGCAGTGGAGCCGCCAGAGGCGCTGGCCAGCTCGAAAATAATCGCCTCGGCGCCGGCGTCGGCAGCTTCTATTGCCGCGCAGCCCCCCGCGCCGCCAAAACCGACAATGGCAACATCTGTCTCGCGATCCCATTGGGCCACATCGCGCGCCTGGCGTGGGGTTGCTGGACCGGTTTTTGCTTTGCCTGACATAGCCTTACACCTCTGGGTGGCGCCTGGCCCACCCTGCTGAATTTGAGACAGGGATTAAAGCGTTTCCAAGCTAGTCTGACAACGCCACTGCGGCCCGGCGGGCTTAACATCTTGTACATACCTCTCCTTTCTGGCGGATTGTTCAACAGTAGTTCAATTCCTGGTAGTGGTTCGGTTGGAAATATTCACGGGTCACGGGTCACGGGTCACGGGTCACGGGTCACGGAGCCCGGAGCCCGAGATCTAGCGTGCCACCGGGGACGCCTGCCGCGCCAAAAAGCGTACATCCCTGTACAGGCTCGGCTGGCGACGTCCTGTCGCCAGACGCCCCCGGTGACAGGCTAGCTCTCGTGTTCCTCAGTAACGGCTTCTAGTTTCAAACTGAGCCACTACCCAATTCCTCAACCTTGCTGGTAATGCCCCCGCCCTGCGGTACAATCCCCCGCTTTTGCCGGAGACCCTCCCACCGATGTGGTTCAAAAATGTTCGTGCCTACCGCCTGACCAGCCCCTTTAGCCTGTCTCCGGAGCAACTGGCGGACCAGCTGGCCCAGCGATTGTTCACGCCCTGCGCCAAGTCTCAGGCCCTGTCATTGGGCTGGGTATCGCCATTGGGCGAGGAATCCGAGCAGCTGGCCCATGGTGCCGGTGGCCGCCTTTTGGTGTGCTTAAAGCGCGAAGAGAAACTCCTGCCTGCCACGGTGGTGCGCGAGCAGCTCGATGAGAAGGTAGCGGTCATTGAGGCTGAGCAGGGCCGCAAGGTCTATCGCAAGGAGCGTCTGAACCTTAAGGATGAGATCGTGCAGGACTGCCTGCCCCGGGCCTTTACCCTTTCTACCCTTATCTACGCCTACATTGATGTAAAGGCCAACTGGATTTTTGTCGATGCAGCCAGCGCGGCGCGGGCTGAAGAACTATTAAATGTGTTGCGCGAATGTATTGGTTCCTTTCCGGTGCTGCTGCCACAGGTGAACACTGCTCCAGCGGCCGCCATGACCGGCTGGCTGCTACACCGCACCCTGCCCGATGATTTTGAGCTGGCCCAGGACTGTGAGATGCGTGAACCTGGAGAAGAGGGCGGCGTGGTGCGTTGCAGCGGCGTTGATTTGTTAAGTGAAGAGGTGGAAACTCATCTGCATGCAGGCCGTCAGGTTGTGCGTCTGGGCCTTGCCTGGGACGAGCGCGTGTCGCTGCTGCTGGCGGAAGATCTCTGCCTGCGTCGTCTGAAGTTCGCGGAAGAACTGATGAAAGAGAATGAAGACATCCCTGAAGCGGATCAGGCAGCCCGGCTGGATGCGGACTTTGCCCTCATGGCCGATGCCATCACTAGCCTGCAGGATCGCGTTATGGCGCTGTTCGGCGGTGAGGCCGAATAGGGCTTCATGACGGGTCGCCTAGACACGGACGACTACCGGGCGCTGTTTCTCACGCCCACCCCAATGATTGATTTGCGTGCCCCGGTGGAATACACACGGGGCGCTTTTCCCTGCGCCTTAAGCTTGCCCCTGATGAGTGACGAGGAACGTGCTCTAGTGGGAATCTGCTACAAGGAAAAAGGTCAGGATGCGGCCATTACCCTGGGGCATGAGCTGGTTGCAGGCGAGTTGAAAGCGCAACGGATCGCCCAATGGGCAGACTTTTCCCGACAACATCCTCAGGGTTATCTTTACTGCTGGCGTGGCGGCTTGCGCTCCCAGACCGTGCAGTCGTGGTTACGCGAAGCGGGCATCGACTACCCTCGTATCGTGGGTGGCTATAAAGCCATGCGTACGTTTCTGCTCGAGGAACTCGAAAAGTCCGTGCTCGATGGCTCTTTCGTGCTGATTGGGGGACGCACCGGTACCGGCAAAACGCGGGTTATAGAGCGGCTGACCCACGCGGTTGACCTTGAGGGCCTGGCAAATCATCGGGGTTCTACTTTCGGGCAGATGCCTACTCCCCAGCCCAGCCAGATCGATTTTGAAAATAGCCTGAGTATTGCCCTGATGCGATTGCTGGCGCAGGGCGCCGACAGCATTTTCCTGGAGGATGAGGGCCGTATGATTGGCCGCACTGCACTGCCGAATGCCCTGCGCGAGAAGATGTCCAACGCGCCTATGGTTGTGGTAGAGCAAAGCGTGGCTGAGCGCGTTGATGTGGTACTGGAGGACTATGTAATGGATCTGGGTCGCCGTTACCTGTTGCTGCATGCGCAGGAAGGTCCTGTGCTGCACCGTGAAAAGCTTTTATCTGACCTGGGGCGCATCAGTCGCCGACTGGGTGGTGATCGCCACAAGTTGGTAGACGGCATGATAAATAGGGCCTTTGATCAGCAGTGGGATACAGGCGACGCCTCTGCTCACCGTGAGTGGATTGCCTACCTGCTAGAGCTATATTACGACCCTATGTATGACTACCAGCTGCAACAGCGTAAGGGTAGTTGCCTGTTTCGTGGAGACCGCCAGGCGGTAGTCGAATGGGTTCAGGAGAACAGTTAGGTGCGTAAGCTTGCACCCGTGCATCGCGACCTGGTGCTGGTGGGCGGCGGGCATAGCCACGCGCTGGTCCTGCGCATGCTGGCCATGAAGCCTATCGATGGACTGCGCATTACGCTGGTCTCGCCAGGGAGTCACACACCTTATTCGGGTATGTTGCCTGGCCTGATTGCGGGCCACTACAATTTTGAACAGACTCACATCGACCTGGAGCGCCTGTGTCGCTGGGCGGGCGTGCGTTTTGTCACCGCAGCAGTCACCGCGTTGAATCCCGTATCGCGCAGTCTTGCCATGGCAGACCGGCCAGCTCTGGGTTATGACCTGGTCAGCATCGACATTGGCTCACAGCCCGAGCTGAGTTCTGTTGCCGGGGCGCGGGAGTTTGCGGTGCCGGTTAAGCCCGTGGCCGGTTTGTGGCAGCGCTGGCAGGCCTTGTCTGAGGTGATCCTGGAACGTGCCCAGAGTAGTCACTATCGGGTGTCAGTTGTGGGTGGTGGCGCCGGCGGTGTAGAGATTGCCATGGCCATGTCCAACCGTCTGGGTGGTCGCGTCGCTATCGACTTGTGGTGCGCCGCGACCACCTTACTGGAGGCTTACAATCCGCGCGCCCGTGCCAGGGTGATAGCAGCGTTGGCAAGGCACAACATCACGGTGCACCTGAATGCGCGGGTCAGCGCAGTGATGCATGACTCGCTGGAACTGGAAGACGGTAGCGTGGCGCCCTACGGCGATCTGTTCTGGTGCACAGGCGCAGCGCCAGCACCCTGGATTGCTGCGAGTGGGTTGCCAGTAGATGACCGGGGATTTCTTGCGGTGCGCGATACCTTGCAGTCCACCGGTGATGAGCGTGTCTTCGGTGCTGGCGACATTGCTGCGCAGATCAACCACCCGCGCC
Source organism: Bacteroidia bacterium (assembly GCA_047609575.1). Classification (GTDB taxonomy): domain Bacteria; phylum Pseudomonadota; class Gammaproteobacteria; order Pseudomonadales; family Halieaceae; genus Marimicrobium. The sequence continues at coordinate 5,118 of JBLFXU010000208.1, forward strand.
CCAAGGCCGGGGTATACGCGGTGCGACAGGCGCCGGTACTGGCGCACAACCTACGCGCCGTAGCATTGGGCCGGCCGTTAAAAGAGCATCAACCACAGCAGCGTTTCCTGTCACTGATCTCCCTGGGCGATCGACAGGCAGTGGCCGACAGGGGGCCGTTCAGTGCCGGCGGCAACTGGGTCTGGCGTTGGAAGGACCATATCGATACAAGCTTCATGGCGCGCTTTTCACAGCTGCCCAAAAGCATGCCGCAGGGACACTGGGGCCGCCTGCCAGAGTTGGCGGACGACTCAGACCAGGAAGCCTGTGGTGGCTGTGGCGCCAAAGTAGGTGCGGATGTTTTGAGCGAAGCACTGGCCATACTGACAAAGCAGTTTCCGCAGCACTGCCTGGCTAACGGCGATGACGCGGTGCTGCTGCCAGCACAGGAACGGGGACCGGGAGCGATAGTCCAGAGCCTGGATATCCTGCGGGAAATTGTCCCAGACCCCTGGTTAATGGGACGCATCGCTGCCAACCACGCATTGAGTGATCTTTATGCCTGTGGCGCGCGCCCAGTCTCTGCGCTGGCTGCAATCACCTTACCGTTTGCTGCGGGACGCATTGCGTTGCGTGACCTCACCCAGATTTTGGCCGGAGCGCTGCATGAATTTGCCGCTGTTGGCTGCGTGTTGAATGGTGGGCACACCATGCACGGCGCAGAACTGGGCGTCGGCTTCGCCGTCAACGGTGTGGCGCCGTCAGGCGGTGATAGT
>JBLFXU010000209.1:0-5871 GCA_047609575.1 Bacteroidia bacterium
GCTCGCCCCAATGTACTGCTGATCGTTACCGACCAGGAACAGAGTTGGAAGTTTCTGCCACCGATATTGCCGTTACCCAATCGAGCGCGGTTGCAGCGCCGAGGCGTCTATTTCAACAACGCCCACGTCAACAGCGCTATCTGTTCGGTGAGCCGCGCCAGTCTCTACAGCGGTGCCACCGGACAAAATAATGGGGTGTGGGATAACACGCCGTTGCCCTATATCGACGGCCTCAACCCGCAGCTGCCGACGCTGGGGACTATTATGCGGGATCAGGGCTACACCACCAGTTACTTTGGCAAGTGGCACCTGACCTCCACCGATCTGAAAATGGGAGCGGTAGGCGACACTCTGCTCTATCAACACGACGATGAGCAGTCGGGGCCTGCAGCCATGGCAGAGCTATTCCGGCAGTACGGCTTCGACAACAGCGATCAGCGGGGTGAACGGGATGGTACCTGGGGCGGCGCCTATTTCGATGCGCAATCGGCAAAATCCTCCGCCGACTTCATCCGTGCCAACGCCAGCTCACAGCAGCCCTGGTTTACCACCGTCAATCTGGTGAACCCCCACGATATTATGTTTTTCAAGGCAACCGAGCGTCAGCAACACACTGCCTACAGTCAGCAGCTTTCCCTGAATGGCGCGCCCGATCTACCCGGTTATGCTAAAGATTGGCAGCAGCCCCTGCCGCAGAATTTTGGGCCTCGAACGCGCAAGGCGCTCAGTGCACATGAACAACTGGTTCGCGGCTATGAATACATGATGGGTGCAATTCCCTGGGATGACAGTCAGGCCTGGCAGCGTTATCGCAACTACTACTTTAACTGCCTGGTCGATGTGGACGCACATATTGGCTCGGTACTGGACGCCCTGGAAGACAGTGGTCAGTGGGATAATACCCTGGTGATTTTTACCTCGGATCATGGCGAGATGGCGGGTGTTCACGGCCATCGCGGTAAGGGGGGAGTGGTATATCGCGAAGCTTGCAAAGTGCCATTGTGTATCTGCTATCCGGGTATCCAGGGAGGTGGGGAGTCCCAGGCACTGGTATCGCTACTCGATATAATACCAACGACTATTGCCCTGACGGCGGAAAACCCCGCGGCATTGGCGACGAAATACCCACATCTTGTAGGTCAGGATTTCTCCGAGGCGCTATTTGATCCGGGGCGAGCGGGCCCTCGTGCTGACAGTGGTGCATTGATTCAGTGGACCGGTCTGGCAACTGCGGATGCCGAGTTTACCCGTGGCTTTCTGGCGTTGGCGACCGCGTCCGGCGCAAAGGCGAAGTGGCAGGCAGTAGTCAGCGAATTTCAATTTCCTCGTTTCCAACTGCGCAGTCAAATGCGCGGCATTGTTACCGCCCGTTACAAGTTCGCGCGCTACTTTGCACTTACTGATCATCATATACCTAAAGATTTCGATGAGTTGTTGCGGCGCAATGATCTGGAGCTTTACGACACATTGGAAGATCCAGAAGAAAACGAAAATCTTGCGGAGAACCCACAGCCACACAGGGCGCTCATCGTGGCGCTAAATGACAAGCTCAATACATTGATTAGCAGGGAAGTTGGCCAGGACACTGGCCAACATCTTCCCGGTTTCGAATTCTTCTGGGATGGTTGAATACCCGGCGCCGGAACCAATTGATCCTATTCACAGACTTATATAGAGACGGTGACCAACTATGAAAGCCGCATATCAAACGACTTACGGCGCCGCTGACGTATTGCTGGTGGACGAGTTATTGCCTACCCCCACGTTGCGTGAAGGCGATCTCCTGGTGAAGGTCCGTTACGCCTCCCTGAACCCCATTGACCTGCACATGCGCGGCGGCTATGGCAGACAGATTATGGAGCGCAAACGCGAGACGCTGTGGCCCCTGGTATTGGGTCGTGACGGTGTTGGCGAGGTGATTGAAGTCGGGGCTGCTGTCGAAGGCTTTAAGAAAGGCGATGCAATTGCTTTTGCGATAGGTCCGGAGGATCAGGGTAGTTTTGCCGAGTATTGCAGAGTACCCGCCACGGCGGCAGCTTTGGTGCCAGCCACTGTTGATATTCGTGACGCGGCCAGCTTGTCCTACGTGGCGCTCACAGCCTGGCGTGCGCTAGTGGATGTGAGCGGAATTGAGCCCGGAAATTGCCATGGACAGCGGATTCTCGTCCACGCAGGAGCCGGTGGTGTGGGCAGTTTCGCTATCCAATTGCTCAAGCAGTGGGGTGCAACAGTGATCACCACTTGCAGTGAGAGTAATTTCGAAAAGGTCAGGTCCCTGGGCGCTGACCTTGCGATCGACTATAAGGCGCAACGGTTTGAGGATGCCGCCGGTGATGTTGACGGGGTATTCGATACAGTTGGTTTTGATTATGAAAAACGCTCCCTGGGCATTATCAAGCGGGATGGGTTTTATACCAGCATCGTAACCCCGCTGATAATGAATATTACCGACAAGGGCATACCACGCGGCCTGCTTGTTTCTGCATCGGCTTTTGTTCGGCAAAAAATACGCTGCAAAATGAAAGGCGTGAGCTACGGTTGGTCATTATTCCAGACAAATGGAGAGGCCCTGGCAATTGTGATGAGCTACCTGGAGCAGAACAAAATTGCGGCCACTATCGACGCTGAATTTGACCTGGAATCGATCACCGAGGCGCAGCTGTACCTGGAAGAAGGACAAGCCAACGGTAAAGTCATGATCTGTCTATCGTGAAAATAAGTCTATGACCAACCGACCGGGGTTTGGCAACCACGTTAACATCAATATGGATTTGATACGGCACGCTGAAAACCTCGGCTTTCACTCCGCATGGACAGCGGAGGCGTACGGCAATGACGCTGTCTCTATCGCTGCATGGATACTTGCCCAGACGATTAGACTGCACGTGGGGACAGCCATTATGCCCTGAAGGAGCTGGGCGTTACATTCTGCACAGCGATGTGAACCTTGAGCCCAATGGAGACCTTGGGTTTCATTTTCTAGAATCTGCGCTGAATCTCCAGCGCTTCGGTATGGAGCGATCCCGGGGGTTTTCCGTCGGAACAGACCAGAGACCGGAGCGGGCGAAGCCGTCAGCCCTTTCGAAGCCTCTATTTTTAGCAACAGGCACTCACCCTCTCCTAGTCCATTTCTGTAGAGTTCTTGCAAATGCGAATGATTCCTATTAAGATTTAAAAAATACTTGCTTAGGAAGCGCACATGAAAAAATTTCAGTTCCTGTGTACCAATCACCGCCGTTGGTTAAGTGGCAATCGAGAGGCAGCAATCCACACATGGCTGCAGTCTTATAGTCGCTGCCTCGATCTTGTGGATGAGCGTAATTACCTTCTAGCAATCAATCACGCTGGCGCTGCTTTTGAAGCGTCTGAGATAGCCTTAAACCAAGAAAATCCCGCCACGTCTGTCACCATCCAGCGTTTCGCCGATTCAGGTGTCTTGCTAGCACAACTGCTGTACTGGACTAAAGAGAGCAGATTCGCGAGCGCTGTATTGGCCTCGTCCATAGCGCGCTTTGAGAAGTTGCTTGTCCTGGGGGTAGAGAGGAAAACAGTTCTGGCGGGCTGCGAGCGATTGCTAGAAGTGGGAGAAAGCTTGACGTGCTTCGATTGCAGTTTTGGCGGAAACGCCAACGCCACTGCAGCTTCACAGCAAGTTCATTAGGCCAAAAAGACTGTGGTTGATCAAAATGACAGCGGCGAAAGAGTGCAGGTAGAAATGACTGTGGACCTGCTATGCCGGTTATTAAGGGATAGGAGCTTGGTGGCGAGTGAGCTCCATTGCCTAAACACACATTCTTCTAAAGCAAGCTGGCGAGCCATCAAGGCTAGCTCTCTCTGCAAATAGCCCTTGAGAATCAAACCCATTGGGCGCTCTACCACATTAATATTTTTCGAACCAGGATCACCCCACACATGCAACCAAGCATTGCCCTAATTGTAGGCGGAATAAAAAAGGCTATTGGCAGAAAATCGACTCGCACCCTCCCAATCTCATACCCGAAGATGGTGCCCTGTCGTCATTGATTGTCTCGACATCACGCTCGTATCGCTCTCGTTGTAGATCTATACCAGTCATTCCGGTCCTGCTATACGCAGGAACCCATACCATCTCTTTTTCAGTGGCGTCCCTGCTGGTTGAACTGTGTACTCACGGACTCCGCTACCGCGCGCCCTTCCAAGCGAAAAGAGGCAAGGTCTCGGGCGGAGCCCGTGATGGTGGTATCAATAGCGGCAGGGTAGAGGATGTTAAACCCTTGTCGCGAAGATGAGCCAGAATTTTGTCTATGATGTCCTGGTCCTCAATACATGCAATGACCTTAGAGACCTCTACTATATCGATTACTGCCGCGTGTCTTGGTATATCTGATCTATGGCATCTACGCTTAGCTGACTTAGCTCTACTTCGCATAAGGTCCAAGCGCAACAGCAGCAAAAACTAGAGACGATTAGTCATTGGCACAGTCGGCACAATCATCGTGTCCAAGAGTCGATAACTGTCTACCATCGTGCGGTAGTGCTGGCTGGTGAGCAACTCGCCGTAATAGCGGGCGCTAGGGTAGTGCACGACATAGATAGAATCAAAGCCGGCGTTGTACTCCATGCTAACCGCCCGCCCAATATGCAGCGGCCCATGACCATCTGCTGCCATACGCGCGCGCAATCTTGCATCCAGATCATTGGCTATGGCGGGCGGCGCCGGCCTACGGCGTTTGACCAGGTTATACACCACCAAACCCTGCCGATTTACTTCATGCAGAGCATGCAAGCGGCTGATCCTTGCCCTGATGTCATCGTACTCAGGCAGCGAAGCCAGCTCAGGAGGTTTAACCAACGGATCCGCGCGCCGTTTCCCTCGCAGCACGTCTTTTAATCGAAGCTCAAATAAATACACAGGGATAAATGCATTGACTGTGCGGTCGCGTCGAAGACCGTGAAAGTAGCTGTCTGCGAACACAGTGCGAGCGGCGGCATAGCGAATTCAAACATCACCACGCCGTTCCAGGAATGCACGCCCGATTGTGCAGAATCAAGTCAGTTAGACAGGCGCAGCGATTCTTGGGTGCGCACGCTGCGGTGAGCAATCTATTCAATCTCGGGAGACACCTGGTTGGAGCTGAGCATTATCGTCATCTTAGGGTCAGTGCGTTCAATGAGTGGAGTAGGGCGGTTGCTTGATTGTCACCGGTCGGATTTCCCTCGTCTCAAACACTTAGCTTGTCAGAATCTTCTCAACTGTTGATTACTCGGTTATACTAATTTCCAATAAATCTAAAAACATTCAGACTGTTGCTAATCTCACGTAATAGCGTTTTATGGAAATGAAATGTCGGACATTTTTATAGGGCGGCAGCCTATTTTTGATTCCAATCTTAACGTGTATGCCTACGAATTATTATTTCGTAGGCACGAGGATCAAGAAGACGCGAATGTTACCGACGGTGATAGCGCTACTTCTCAAGTTATGCTCAACATCTTAGCCGATATTGGTCTGGATCGGTTGGTTGGGAAACATCGAGCTTTCATCAATCTCACACAATTTTTCCTTGAACATCCCGAACGCGTCGTCATTCCCCCGGGTCAGGTAGTGCTCGAAGTACTTGAAGACGTAAAGCCTGACAGCCAAGTTATCGAGACATTAACGATCTTGAAAGCTCAAGGGCATACTATCGCCCTTGATGATTTTATCTATCGTGATAACCTTCAACCACTGGTTAGCTTGGCCGATATAATCAAAATTGACATTATGGCTTTGAGCCGTTCTGAAATTAAAGACCATGTCTCCCAGTTTAAGCAGCAAAATATAAAGTTGCTGGCTGAAAAAGTGGAAACCTATGACGAATTCGAGTTCCTCAAAACACTGGACTTCGATTA
>JBLFXU010000210.1:0-5829 GCA_047609575.1 Bacteroidia bacterium
TTAAGCGGCATTAGTTTTGCAGTGGAGTCATCATTTCCGAACCAACTGGTTACCAACGTGCTCGAAGGCGGCGATGAGACTGGCACGGTGCTGTATTCTGAATTTGGAATAATGGAATCTGGTCCGCCAACGGCTCTTCGCTCGATTAATATCGGTGCAGTGCCAGTCTCGGCCGGGCAGGTTTATACCATTGGGCTTTTTGCCGGTACTGGAATGTCGTGGTCAGTCTGTGGTTCGTCACTCAATCAGTACCCGGATGGGGAAGCTTTCGGGAACAACCTTGACGACACATGGGATATGGGGTTTACCCTGCTTATAGAGTATTAGTATTAGTCTTAGGCTGGGGTCCGCTTATTAGCACGTAGGTTAAACGAAGTCGTGTAGAGCTTATTTAAATCACCAGAAACTGACTCGTCATAGATGATCCCACCCTTGGCTGGTGCTGCTAATCAAGCCGCCGTGAATTGAAACAGCAACCGTTTTTCGGTCATTGACACATCCACAGCGCGCCCAATCGGGCTCGTAATTTTCATATCCGCCGTAGTGGCCGGTTCAACACAGGACGCGAAAAATCGTGCGCCGGCGCTTGTTTCTGCCAGTACAATGCCCAGATCCTCTCCATCTCTACTGTCGATCACGGTAAAAGACAATACCGTGCCTTGGTTTGCAGTAGCAACCATCGGCACTGCGGCAATGTCTTGTGGTTCCACCGTGTAGATCGACTCCTGTCCCCAATCTACGACAGCGTGCGGTGCGGGAGTGTTCTGGAGTACAACGGCGGCATGTTTAGAGAGAATGCCGCCGTTCGCCGTGACCAACCCGCGCGCCGTCGAACCTCTCAGCCTGTGTGCCATTTCTGCCAGCGCGTGCATGCTGTAGTTGTTTCCAGGCCCACCGAAATAGGGCAGCCCACCGGTGACGGTGAGTGGCACCGAGCCATCGGTGGGCAATGACAGGACATCGCAAGCGGCCTGTACTGCACACGGGAAACAGCTATATATATCAATCAAATCCAACTCTGTAGCTTGTGCTTGCGCCATGTTGAGGGTGTGTTCAATGACGCGTTGCATCGCTTCGGAGCGCGTTGGGTCCTGTCGTTCACAGAGATAGCGATCTTGGCCTTCGGCGTAGGCTGTTGGAAAAACCCACTGACCCGGGTGAATCCCCAGTTCTCGGGCTCGACCGACACTGGTTAGTACCAGTGCGCAGGACTGGTTGACGGCATCCTGCGCAATGAACCGTTTGCTGTAGGGGGTGGCGATGTTGTAGTTCGCCCGGGACACGTCAGTCAGCTCTTGTGGCGTATAGCTGGCTTCAAACTGGGCGTGGGGATTGCTTGCGGCGATTGTGCTGAAGGGCGCCATCATTTGCGCCATATGCTGACGGTGTGCAGCGAGGTTCTGACCCATGCGGTGACCCTGCAGGTTTTCTATCAACGCGTAATAGTGCACGGGCAGTGACATACCACTACCCAATTCCTGGGGCGCTGCAAAGCGTTTGCGGTACTCTCGATTGTCCAGTGGAGTGTCGTACGCTTCCGACCAATCGGCCTCGTAACCTTTTTTCAGTGCAAAGCGTTGGTTGGCGATGGCCTCTGTACCGACGAGTAGTGCAACGTCCATTTCTCCGCGTGCGATGCTTTGACAGGCCTCCATCAGTAGCTGCAGCGGTTGCGTGCCCCCGGCGTTGGAATAGATGCGATGCTTGGGTTGTGCGCCGATTCGGCGCGCCACGGACTGAGGTGGATTATTACTGCCGCCAAAGGGGGAGGCCCAGGCTTTGGCTGCATCTGAGAACAGCCTGACCACGCCAATCGCATCGACTTCGCTTGCGCTGATTTGCGCATCGATGAGAGCGGCGCGCGCTGCGTGTGCCGCTAGATCCATGGGTGAGCTGAATTGGGTGCCGGACGCATCGGTGATGCGCTCCACGTGCTGTGCGGCGGCGACTATAACCGGGATGTTGTCTGCCGGTGCGGCGGCTGTGTTTGTCATAAGGGCTGTAAGGGTTCGTTTGGAAGGGCATAGCATAAGGGAATCAATGAAAAGCCGTAAGGACTGATTGTTTTGCCACTGCACTTTTGCTAGCCTTTTCTGCGCTGAATATCATTCACCCGGTTATCAGCCCCGGCAGCCCAGCCTTCACGCCAACCATTACCTAGCTACCCGTCCAACCATTACCCCAAGGAAGCGTTTATGAACTCCCCCATCTGTGACTTGCTCGGTATTGAGTTTCCCCTGCTGGCCTTTAGCCATTGCCGTGATGTCGTGGTGGAAGTATCCAAAGCGGGTGGCATGGGGGTGTTGGGCGCCACGGGCTTTTCACCGGAACAACTGGAAGTGGAGTTAGCCTGGATAGATGAACACGTGCAGGGCATGCCCTATGGTGTGGATCTGATTATTCCCGGCAACCTGGGGATCGATCAGGAGGCCCAGCCGGATCAGCAGCAGTTGCGAGATCTTGTGCCTGAGGCGCACCGCGCATTCGTTACGCAGCTGCTGGGCGAGCACGATGTGGACGCGCAGGGTTTGTTTGATGGGCCTAGCATTGCCGGGAGCATGGCCGACAATGTTCAAGCAAGCGGCGCGCAGCGGCTGCTTGATGTGTGTTTTGCGCATCCCATCAAGCTGATTGCCAATGCACTGGGCGTGCCACCGGCGATTATGCTGGAGCGTGGCAAGGCCAACGACGTGCCCGTTGCTGCACTGGTGGGTGCCAGGGAGCACGCGATCAATCAGGTCAAGGCTGGCGTGGATATTCTGGTGGTCTCCGGCGGTGAAGCCGGTGGACACTGTGGTGAGGTAAGCACGCTGGTGCTGGTGCCAGAGGTGTATGAGGCGATTGCGCCCTATGGGGATGTGCCTATCCTCGCGGCTGGCGGTGTGGTCAATGGTGCACAGATGGCCGCCACCATGGCCATGGGTGCCGCCGGTGCCTGGACCGGCTCTGTCTGGCTGACGACTACAGAGGCCAACACACCGGAAGCGGCAAAAGAGAAAATGCTGGAGGCGACCTCACGCGGCACTGTGCGCTCCAAGAGTCGCACGGGCAAATACTCGCGGCAGTTGCGCTCCGGCTGGACAGATGCCTGGGAAGCGACGAACAGCCCAGACCCTTTGCCCATGCCACTGCAGCAGCTACTCAGTGAGCCGGCGTTGCGGCAAATAGACAAACTGGCAGAGAGCGGGCACAGCGGTGCCCGCAAGCTGGCCACCTACTGGGTGGGGCAGGGCGTGGGTATGATGAATGAGACCACCTCGGTCAAGAACGTGGTCTACCAGTTCAAGGAGGATTACCTGAAGGCCACTGAGCGCCTGCAGTCCTTCCTCGACTAGTTAGCTCATGCTCGGTCGCCTATTCCACCAGCTCGCGGTAGGCGCGCCAGGTGGCGTGTCCTAGCAGGGGGAATACAAAAACCATACCAATCAGTGCCGTGGCGAAGCCAAATAGCACGAGAGCGGCAATCAGCATGGCCCACACCAGCATTGCCGGTAAGTCCCTGACTGTTACACGCAGGCTCATGCGCATGGCTGTGCTGGCTTTGACATGGCGGTCGACGATCATTGGCACGGTCACCACGGACAGGCTAAACACCGCTGCACAGAGTACCAGCCCTACACTAAGGTAGAGGGTTAACTGGGCTATGTTGAGCTGTCGCATCACATCACCCCAAACCGTGCTGGTCAGCGTAGGTGCGACCGCACCGTTCGCGACGTAGTAAATTAACCCGGACAACACAAACCAGATCAGCGCCATCACTGCCAGAGTTTCAGCAACGCCTAGCAAACTGGCTCGGTTGTGCGATAGGGGCTTCAGTGAAGATTGAAAGTCTGCGATGCTGCCTTCTTCGCGTCGCCGTGACAGTTCGCACAACCCGGCTGTGAAAATGGGGCCGGCCAGCAGAAAGCCGATCCAGGCTGCGCCGATGAAAAATGGATGCCGCCCATACAGTAGAATCAGGGCCCCCATTGACGTCACCAGCAAACCATAGGCGAGACTGGCTGCAGGGTGATCGAACATATCGTCCCAGGCCAGGGCAAGCCAGACAAAGGGTCGGGTTAAAGGGACATTACGAACGGGAAAAGAGTCGATAGATTCATGAACGTGAGCCATGAGATTTCTCCTTGCGGCGTGAGCCACATGTTCTGTTAAACAGATACGGAGGTCGGGGCAAGGCGTACACCTCGCGAGCCAAACAGAACAACTGCTAGACGACGCCCGGGTGTCTCGGCCAAACCGTACAGCTGGCTCATTAGAACACAAAAGCGAGCCCCCGTTCCCACTTCCTTCATCCGGGTTATCGCAGGCGTTGCTGGCTATCCTTGCGCCGTGGTCTGTTGGCAGCAGCGCGAGCCTGTGCGAGCATGGCAGTTCACAATAAGAACAAAAGGTGAATCCATGGGGCGCAAGGGCTGTTCAGGGCTTTTTAGACGCTCAGGGCTGTTGAGGCTCTCAGTGCTACTGAGGCGCTCAGGGCTGCTGGCAGCGCTCGCACTTATCAGTACACAAGCGTTCGCAGCAACGTTTGATGAAAAAGTCGAGTCGCTGGTGCGACCGCTGGCGGATGGCCTCTCGAGTGTGGTGTTTTATAAAATTCCGCTCTTTGGAGAACCGTTTCCGCTGATTGTGCTGTGGCTCGCCGTGGCTTCGGTGTATTTCACCTTTTATCTCGGTTTTATCAATATTCGCGGCTTCGGCCTTGCCGTGGCCCACGTTCGGGGGCGCTTTCATAATCCCAAAGCGGCGGGAGAAATATCACATTTTCAGGCAGTTGCCACCGCAATTTCCGGCACCGTAGGCGTCGGCAATATTGCCGGCGTTGCTGTGGCCATCGCCATGGGAGGGCCTGGAGCTGCCTTTTGGTTAATTATCGCGGGCTTTCTTGCCATGTCTACCAAGTTGGTGGAATGCACACTGGGTGTGAAGTACCGGCGTTACAACGCGGATGGTTCGGTCTCGGGTGGTCCCATGTACTACCTGGAGCGTTTGTTGAGTGAGCGTGGCTGGCCGCGACTGGGTAAGGGGCTGGGTAGTTTTTACGCGCTCTCGTTAGTCATAGGCTGCCTCGGCATTGGCAATATGTTTCAGTCCAATCAGGCCTATGTTCAGTTCGTTAGCATTACCGGCGGTGACCAGAGTTATTTTGCTGACCGAGGCTGGCTGTTCGGGCTCATCATTGCCGTTGCCGTCGCGCTGGTAATCATTGGTGGCATTCGCTCTATAGCGAGGGTGGCTGCGACTCTGGTGCCCTTCATGGCGGTTCTGTACACGCTCTCAGCACTCATTATCATTATCATGAGCTATGAGCATCTGCCCGGGGCCATCAGCTTGATTATTAGTGATGCGTTTACTATGCAAAGTGCCACAGGAGGCCTGGTAGGTTCGCTGATAGTGGGTTTTCAGCGCGCGCTGTTTTCCAACGAGGCGGGTATCGGTTCCGCCTCCATCGCGCACTCGGCTGTGCAGACGGATGAACCTGCCTCAGAGGGTTTGGTATCGTTGTTGGAGCCCTTTATTGACACTATCGTGATCTGTACGCTGTCTTCGTTGGTCATTGTTACCACGGCTTATCCAAACGGTTTGATGGATCAGGGGCTGCAAGGTATCGAGTTGACCTCGGCCGCGTTTGCCCACCATGTTAGCTGGGCGCCTTATCCTTTGGCTCTGGCAGCGTTGCTATTTGCCTTTTCCACCACTATTGCCTGGGCGTACTACGGTTTAAAGGCCTGGACCTATCTCTTCGGTGAAGCAGCGCCGGTGCAATTGATATTCAAGTTTATATTTTGTGCCTTTATTGCATTAGGGGCGATGATAAAACTGGAGGCCGTA